>DATGXM010000174.1:0-6388 GCA_035298985.1 Azonexus sp.
CAGCGGGCGGACGGCTGCTTGGCCGCCGGTGGTGGCGGCAGCGGGGCACGTCCGGCCAGGGATTGGCTGCAGCTGGTCGTGTCGCGCTCGCCGGGGTCGATAAAGGGGAGGATGGCCGCCAGCGGATTGAGCAGGGCCAGCCCCATGGCGGCGACGGCCTTGGCGGCGAGCGGCGTGGCGTCCGGGCGCAGTTTCGGATCGGCGAAGCTGCCGGTCAGGTGGAAGGGCGTACGCAGGGTCAGCGGCGACAGGTTCTGCGGCTTGGCGGTCACGCGCAGGTTCAGCTGTTCGCGGGCGAAATCGATGTTGCCGTCGATCAGCACCACGGTGACCGGGGTGGCCATCAGGGCGACGCGGGGAGTCAGCAGGCCGTTTTTGGCATCCAGGTCGATGATGGCGCATTGCACCGGTTGCCGGTCGTCGCCTTTGACCAGCAAGCCGAGCCCCTGGGCGACATCCAGGCCCAGGGCTTCGAGCGCCAGGTGGGAAAGGGTGCCGTTGCGCACGAAGAAAGTCGCCCGGCCGTCGAGGGAAGCGAGCAGTTCAGCGGTGGACTGGCCATGGCCGACCAGTTCGGTGCGGCCGTGCAGGCTGCCGGTAAACCACGGGGGCTGCGTTTCCGAGGTCTGCCGTCGCCGGTCGTCCGCCCCTGACTTGGCGGCGGCCAGCCACTGGTCGAGGCGGACGTTTTCCCAGGCAAGGTCGGCGCGCCACTCGGGCCGGGCCGGGCGGGCATCGATGGCCAGGGTGCCGGCCAGCTTGCCCCCGGCGGTGCTGGCGTCGATGCCGGTCAGGGTCAGCCGGCCGCCGTCCAGCGTCAGCTTGGCACGCAGGGGCGTGATCGGCTGGCGGAAAGCGGAACCCAGATCGACCTGCGCCAGGTTGACCCCGATACTGGCATTCAGGCGGGTCAGCGACGGCAGGTCGAGGTGACGGTCGGGCAGCGTGCGGCCGCCGGCCGGCCGGACGACGCCGCCTTCCTCGTCCCGGGTGCCCAAGGCGGGGGCCAGATCGGCGAGCACGAAATTCCGGCCGCGGAGTTCGCCGTCCAGCCGGGGCGGCTTGGGCCGGGTGTCGTAGCTGAACTTGCCCTCCAGGTCGCTCTGGCCGACCCGGGCCTGGCTGACCGTGACCTGCCAGAGCGGCGAATTCTTGACGATGCTCGCCTGCAGGCTGAAGGGGCCGGTGGTCGGCATTGTCACGTCGAACAGCCGCCCGACGAGGCTGAGCGAAGGCCCCTTGATGGTTGCCGTTCCGCGCAGGTCGTCGACACCGTAGCTTCCGGCAAAGCTCAGTTGCAGTCCGCCGTATTCGACCCGGCCTTCGGCGGCGATCGGTTCGCTGGCGGTCGTCGGCACCTCCCCGGGGAGACCGCCCGGCAAGATGATGCTGGCCCGCAACGGGCGCTCCCGGAAGCGGCCGGAAATCTCGGCGCTGCTGGCCGGCGAGTGGTCGTTGTCGCGGGAAGCGATGCGGGCGGTGAGATCGGTGGCCAAGGTGGCGTCGCGGAGAACGATCTTGCCTTGCTGGACGGCCACGCGATCGACGCTCGGCGGCGGGCGGGACGACTTTTCGGCAAATTGCCAGCTTGCCCGGCCGTCGGCCAGACGGATCAGCCAGGCGTCGATATGCTCCGCCCCCAGGGCGGCGACACGCAGTGGCGCGCTCTCCTCGCGCAGTGCGAACAAGTCGCCGTAGCGCAGGCTTAGGGACAGTCCCTGCGCATCGACCAGGTGCGGAACGGCAAATTCCGGCGGGGCGGAAATCCACAGATTGCCGAGGTCGAGGCGGATGGTGTCGCGCAGATGCAGGCGGAAGGGCGGCGTGAGGTTCACCTCGCGTCCCAGCTGGGCGGAGAGGATGGCTTGCGCCGGTCCGCGCAGGAAAAACCAGCCGCTCAACTCGCAGGCGGCCACGGCGGCGATCAGCAGCAGGGGCAGCGACCACAAAAGCCAGCGCCGCCTGATCATGGGCCACCGCTCCGGCAAGCGGTTAGCGGGGCGGGGCCGGGACCAGTTGAAACCATGGGCAGCATGGGGATGCCTCCAAATCGTTCGCGGACGGACTTCCTGCCGGCGCGGGAAGCGCCAATTTCGGTCGGGCCGGTTGCCGGGCGGTCTGTCGGTGGATCGAATCCCGTTTCAGGCGATTCCTTTACCACCGGATTTTCCGACAGTGGCTCGGTGCTGGGGTTCCGAAACGGGAATCGCCTCCCGTTCCAGGAAGCCGCCGCACAGATACTCGATGCAATGTGGAATCCTGCCGGCGCGTGATGAATGCCGATGCGGGCGCCCCCCCGTCCATCCGGACCCTCGCTGTCCCCGAACTTTCCCTTGCCGCGCTCAGTCGTAGCGGGAGTCTGCGGCTAATGCTTGTCAATGGAATTTCTCGTTCGGTGCGGCCATGTCTTCGAAGCTATCCACCCGGTATCTGGCGGCCGAATTTTCCACGCTGTTTCTGGGTTTTCCGGTCTTTTCGTGGTGGCACTGCGCGACGTTGCGGCAGTGGATCGTGCCGCAACTGGTCGTCGGGGCCGTGTTTTGCCTGGCGCTGTTGTGGCGCGACCCTGGCTTCGACCGCGGCGGCTTGCTTGCTGTCCCTGACGCCTGGCGCCGGCATCTGCTGCGGATCGCCCGCATCTTCGTCCCTGGCGGGGCCGCGCTGATGGGCTGGGTCGCCTGGTCGGACGCAGCCAGCCTGTTCGACCTTCCCCGCCAGCAGACCGGGCAGTGGCTGACCCTGATGCTGCTTTATCCGGTCGGTTCGGTGCTGGCCCAGGAACTCATCTTCCGGGCCTTCCTGTTTCACCGCTATCGCCGGCTGTTCGGCACCGATAGACGCATGGTGCTGGCCAGTGCCGCATCCTTCGCCCTCGCCCATGTCGTGCTCGGCAACCCGTTCGCCCCGGTCCTTTCCTTCTTCGGCGGCCTGCTGTTCTCGCTGACCTACCGGAAAACCCGTTCCTTCGCCGTGGTGGCGCTCGAACACTGGGTATGGGGCGCCTGGCTGTTCAGCGTCGGCCTGGGCCGCTATTTCAACGGTGGCGGCTAGTTTGCCCGTGGCATCGGCGCGCCACGCAACCGCTCAGGTGCACACCTTGAAACCGGCGTGCGATTTCGCCTCGTACATCTTGGCGTCGGCCAGGCGCAACAGTTCTTCCGGGTCGACCAACTCCTCGGGGCCGGTCTGCACGACGCCGATGCTCAGCGTCACGCCGGACACCCGCGCCTTGAACTGCTCGATCAGGCGCTTGCAGGTCAGCTCGGCGTTGGCCAGATTGCATTCCGGCAGGGCCAGGCAGAATTCGTCGCCGCCGTAGCGGCAGGGGAAATCGGATTCGCGGCTGACCTGCAGCAGGGCTTCGCCGATCATGCGCAGGATTTCGTCGCCCGAGGAATGGCCGCGGGTATCGTTGATCTTCTTGAACGAATCGACATCGAAATAGATCAGGCAGAAGGGCCGTTTGTGGCGGCTGGCCACCAGCAGTTCGCGGCGCAGGTAATCGCGCAGCGAGCGCTGGTTGTAGAGGCCGGTCAACGGATCGCGGCGGGACAGTTCGTGCAGCTGGTGGGTACGCTCGGCGACCTTGCCTTCGAGCTCCTTGGCGTAGTTCAGCACCTTGTCCTTGGCCAGTTCGACCTCGGCGAGCAGGGAGCGGATATAGGTGTCGAAGACCAGCGTGGTGTCGAAATAGAGCAGCTTGTCGATCGCCCCCATGACCTTGACGACGTGTTCCTTGTCGTCGAGATAGGTGTTGAGCGCGGCGTAAATGCCGTCTTTCAGGGTTTTCACGGCGGACAGATAGAGCTTGGGCTCGACGCCGATCCGCTTGTGCACCATGCCGATGCGCAGGCGGTTATTGACGTATTCGATATCGTAATAGCCGTCGAACAGCCCGAGGATGTAGGCGCGCTGGGCCGTATGGAGCCGGGACAGGGTGTCGGAATCGCCGATGAGCAGGGCGATTTCCTCGATGGCCGTCTGCTTTTCGTAAAACTCGGCCACGATGCTGTCGATGTGCCGGGTGATCAATTCCTTGCACGACAGCAACAGCGCCACATCGGCGTCCGAGAAGCCCAGGAACTCCTTGCGCCGGGCGATCTCCAGTTCGGTGATCTGCAACTGCTCCAGCAAGGTCTTGCTCGTCGTTTGGATCACGATGCTCTCCGCTCAATCGCCCGGTCCGAACGCGGTAATTCGCCGAGGAACATGGCGCCAACGCGTCCTTGGTCCTTTGGGTCTATTTACAGACAGATAGTTCGCGGAATGTGCGGTCTGGGCTGTGCCGCGCGGTGGGCTGCTGGCGTCCCGGCCTTGGTGGTCAGGCAGGACGCAGCTCGTCAAGCGAGCTTCGGCGACCCGGTCTTACCGGGCGGCGTGCCTGATGTCGACAAAAAAATGCCCGCACGGGGCGGGCATTAAATCCAATCCATGGAGGAGGGTTGGAGGAGACATGGGTTCATTATGCCTAAGTAAATTGTGCGTTGCACCATTGTGTTTGTATCGATTTGTAACGGTTCTTGACTGGTCGGCGATGGCGCGTTTTTTGCAGTTGCAGCAATGGCAGCCGGGAAGGCCTTTGGGGGGCCGTTCAGAGCGGCAATTCCGCCTGGACGGCGGCAGCCGGTGCCGCCAGGTCGGAAGCCGGGAGCAGGGTGCCGGCCCGCACCCCCAGCAGGCGAATGCGCTGGTCCAGCGCCACCCGCTTCAGGCATTCGCCGGCTGCCTTGCGAATCATGCGGCCATCGGCGGTCGGCGTCGCCAGCGTGATGTCCCGCGTCACGGACTGGAAGTCGGCGTAGCGCAGCTTGATGCCGATGGTGCGCGCCACGTAGCCCTTGCGGGCGAGGTCGTCGGCGACGCGCAGGCAGATGCCGGTGAAGATTTCCGACAGTTCGTCCCTATCCAGCCTGGCGTGCAGGTCGCGCTCGAAGGTGCTCTCCCGGCTGATCGACTTGGGTTCGCGGCTGGTCTTGATCGGGCGCTCGTCTATGCCCTGCGCCACCTGCTGCAGCCAGCCGCCCATGGTCCGGCCGAAGTGGCGGACCAGCAAATCGCCCGAGGTGGCGGCCAGTTCGCCGACGGTATGGATACCGAGCTGGCCGAGGCGTTCGCTCGCCTTGGGGCCGATACCGTTGATCTTGCGGGCGGGCAGGGGCCAGATGCGGCTGGGGATGTCCGCCATGCCGAGGATCGTAATGCCGTCCGGCTTGTCGAGGTCGGAACAGACCTTGGCCAGCAGCTTGTTGGGCGTGATGCCGATCGAGCAGGTCAGGCCGGTGGCATCGAACACCGCCTGCTTGATGCGGCGGGCCAGCGCCAGGCTGTCTTCGTCGAAGTCGGACAGGTCGATGAAAATCTCGTCGATGCCGCGATCCTCGATCAGCGGCGCGATGCTGGCCACCGCCGCCTTGAAGCGCCTGGAATAGTCGCGATAGGCGTCGAAATTGGCCGGCAGCAGGATGGCGTCGGGCGCCAGGCGGGCCGATTTCATCAGCCCCATGGCCGAGAAGACGCCCAGGGCGCGGGCCTCGTAGGTCGAGGTGGTGACGACGCCGCGCCCGACATAGTCGCGCAGACGGGCAAAGCGCCGGCTGCCATCGGGCTGCATGACCGGCCGATCGACGCTGCGCCCACCGACGACCACCGCCTGGCCGCGCAATTCCGGGTAGTGCAGCAGTTCGACCGAAGCGAAGAAGGCGTCCATGTCGAGATGGGCGATGCGCCTTGGCCGGTGGTTGCCTGGGGGCGGAGCGTTCATGTCAGGCGGCGTGATAACTGGTTATTTATACAGTTACTTATTCTAGCTTAAGGAAGGGCGATTGACTCAGAAATGTCATTCCCGCGTCCCACAGGGACTTCCTTTGGTCGCAGGTTGGAATCCAGAAATTCAACGAGCTGGATCCCCGCCTGCGCGGGGATGACGGAAGCTGAGGCCCTGCCTCTCAGCCCTTGCCCTTCAGCGATTTCCGGGCATAGATGTCAAAACGGCTGGACTTGCCTTCCAGCGCGTAGCTGGGTGTGGCGCCGGCAATGCACGGCGCCTTGCGCGGGCGCTTGACGACGATGCGGTGCGTCGCCAGGGCCAGCGCGGCTTGCAGTAGTTGCGGCGCGTCGTCGTCGTCGCCGACCAGGGGGCGGAAGACGCGCATTTCCTTCTTGACGAGCGAACTCTTGTCGCGGTGCGGGAACATCGGGTCGAGATAGACGACCTGGGGCGCCTCGCCGGACCACGACTGCATCTGCTCGATGGCGTTGCCGCTGCGCAGGTGCATGCGTTCGACGATGGCCGCCACTTCAGCATCGTCCTGGGCGCGGCGCAGCCCATCGGCGAGCAGCGCGGCGACCAGGGCTTGCCGCTCGATCAGCGTCACGTCGCAGCCGAGTT
>DATGXM010000175.1:0-2004 GCA_035298985.1 Azonexus sp.
CGGAATGCCGCCCGCCGTCAGTTTCTCCATTGCTTCCAGGCGCGCCAGCGGCGCACTGGCCCGCGGCTCCAGTTGCCGCGCCAGGGGTCCATCCAGCGTGGTCAGCGACATGGCGACATGCCCGAGTTGCTGGTTGGCCAGTTCGGCCCACAGGTCGATGTCGCGCCCGATCAGCGACGATTTGGTCACCACGCTGACCGGGTGTCGGGTTTCCAGCATCACCTGCAGGATGGCCCGGGTCAGTTTTTCCTTGCGCTCGAAAGGCTGGTAGGCGTCGGTCGCCGTGCCGAGGGCGATGGTCGAACAGCGATAGCCCGGCTTGGCCAGTTCCTCGCGCAGCAGGCGCGGTGCGTCGGGCTTGGCGAAGATCTGCGTCTCGAAATCGAGTCCGGGCGACAGGCCGAGCCAGGCATGCGTCGGCCGGGCGTAGCAGTAGATGCAGCCGTGCTCGCAGCCGCGATAGGGGTTCAGCGACTGGTCGAAACCGAGATCGGGCGAGTCGTTGTGGCTGATGATGCTCTTGGCGCTGTCGATATGCAGGCGGGTCTGCGGCAACGGCGGTTCCGCCTGTTCCCAGCCGTCATCGACGGCCCGGCGCGTCTCGGTCGTGAAGCGATGACCGACGTTGCCCACTGCGCCGCGGCCCTTGACGGGGCGAGCGTCGATTTCCGGCGAGGGGGCTGGGTCGAAATCATCCATGGACATCCGGTAGAATGCCGGGTTTTCAGCAATTTTTGAATGGGTTGGTCATGACGACGCCGCACAGCACGCAAACGAGCAAACCGAATACCGACGACGTTCGCATCAAGGAAATCAAGGAGCTGGTGCCGCCGGCCCACGTCTTCCGCGAATACCCGGTGTCCAACCGCGCCGCGCAGACCACCTATACCGCCCGCCAGGCCATCCATCGCGTCCTGCATGGCGCCGACGACCGCCTGCTGGTCGTCATCGGCCCGTGCTCCATCCACGACTACGACCTGGCGATCGATTATGCGAAGAAGCTTACCAAGGAGGCCGAGCGCTTTGCCGAAGACCTCATCGTCGTCATGCGCGTCTATTTCGAAAAGCCACGTACCACGGTGGGCTGGAAGGGCTTGATCAACGATCCGCGCCTCGACAACACCTTCCGCATCAACGAAGGCCTGCGCCTGGCGCGCCGGATTCTGCTCGAAGTGAACGAATTGGACTTGCCGTGTGCCACCGAGTTCCTCGATACCATCACGCCGCAATACACCGCCGACCTGATCGCCTGGGGGGCCATCGGCGCCCGGACCACCGAGTCGCAGGTGCATCGCGAACTGGCCTCCGGCCTATCCTGCCCGGTCGGTTTCAAGAACGGCACCGACGGCAACATGCGCATCGCTGTCGATGCCATCCGTTCGGCCAATTCGCCGCACCATTTCCTGTCGGTCACCAAGTCCGGGCACACCGCCATCGTGTCCACCATGGGCAACGAGGACTGCCACGTCATCCTGCGCGGCGGCAAGGAGCCGAACTACGATGCGGCGAGCGTCGATGCCGCCTGCCAGGAAATCGCCAAGGCCGGCCTCGCCGCCCGCTTGATGGTCGATTTCTCGCACGGCAACAGCCGCAAGCAGTTCAAGCTGCAGATGGAAGTCTGCGACAGCGTTGCCGCGCAGATCGCCGGCGGCGAAGAGCGCATTGTCGGTGTCATGGTCGAGTCGCATCTGGTCGAAGGGCGCCAGGACCTGTCGCCGGACAAGCCGCTGACCTACGGCCAGAGCATCACCGATGCCTGCATCAACTGGGACGACAGCGTCGCCGTGATGGAAAAGCTGGCAGCAGCCGTTCGAGCCCGCCGCGTGGCCGAGGCGGCGGAGTAGTTTCCGCCGCGCCCTGCGGCGGCAACTTAATTCCAGCTTTCGCCGTCTGGTGCGGAAGGGCTGTGTTAGAATTCGCAGCGGCGGGTCTCCCCGCATTGCAGGGTGGTGAACCTGGTCAGGTCCGGAAGGAAGCAGCCACAGCCGGTCCCTGCAAGTGCCC
>DATGXM010000176.1:0-1913 GCA_035298985.1 Azonexus sp.
TGGAGCTGGCTCGACCCGGCGACCGGCCTGGTCGGCGCCGTGCTGGTCGCGCTATGGGCGAAGAACCTGATCGTGCAGAGCGGACGGGTGCTGCTCGACCGTGAAATGGATCACCCGGTGGTCGAGGAAATCCGCGAAGTCATCGCTGCCCTGCCCGCCGACGGCGGCACGCAACTGACTGACCTGCACGTCTGGCGGATCGGCAACGGCGCCTATGCCTGCGCCCTCAGCCTGCTCACCCACGACGCCACCTTGAGCCCGCTGCAGGTTCGTCAGGCGCTCGGTGTGCACGAGGAAATCGTGCATGCCACCGTCGAAATCCACCGCTGCGACGAATGCGCCTGAGCGGCTAAAGCGGTGCGTTCGCCCTACAGCAATTCGTTCCGCTCGCGCTCGACGCGGGCGATGTAGCGCTGGATGCGGTTCTGCTCCGCCGGCGGCAGGTCGTCGAACTGAAGCCCGAGGCGCCACTGGCGCTGACCGCCGCGACCTTCCAGCTCGGTGACGTGGCGCAGGGTGGCGGAACAATGAAGGTCATGCTCGTCCCCGGGTAGCGCGAAGCGGCAATTTTCCAGCTGCGTGCCGGGCACCAGGCCATCCGGCAAGATGCCTGTGCTCAGGCCGATGCCGGCCACTGAAATGTCGTGCCCCGGCTGGTTCAAGAGCGTCCCGCCGGGCAAGCGGCCGAAGAAGGACAGCGGCCTGGCGCGCGGCGTCTCGATCCGGAAGCTGTCGCGGCGCTGCAGGCGAACCACGGTTTTCGGCAAGGCCGCCACAAAGGCCTGACTGCCGCTGAACAGCGTTTCCTGGGCGCGACCGGTGGCGAACTGGACATGGATGCCCCCCGGCCGGCCGACGAAGACATTGCGCTCGCTGGCCAGGAAGCGCCGGTTCAGCTCGGCGCTGCCGCTGCAGTCGAAGATCAGCCCCTTGTCGTGATGGGCGGCGAGCAGGGTGGTCAGGAACAGTTCCCCGCCGAAATGCACGGAAAAGCGATCGCCGTCGCGGGCAAACCCGCTGAGCATGAAACCGACCGGCCGTGCCCCGCTGACCTGGAAGCGCTCCTCGATCTCGGCTTCGGATAGCTGGGCGATCTGGCTCACGACAGTTCCAGCACGCGCAACAGCGACGAGGTGTCGTCGTGCCCCCAGCCTTGCGCCATCAGCGCATTGAGTTGCTGTTCGACGACCGCCGTCAGCGGCATGGGAACGCCGCTTTTCCGCGCCGCGGCGAGGACCAGGCCAAAATCCTTGTGATGCAGCCGGGCTTCGATGCCGGCCGCAAAATCGCGCCGCACCATGCGCTCGCCCATCACATCGAGGACGCGCGATGCCGCCGAGCCACCGCCCAGCGCCTGGCGCACCTTGCCGCAATCGACGCCGGACGCGGCGGCCAGCCGCATCGCCTCGGCCGCGGCCTGGATGGCGGCGACCATGATCATCTGGTTGCAGGCCTTGGCAACCTGCCCGGCCCCGTTCGGGCCGACATGGACGATGCGCTTGCCGAGGCAGTCGAGCAGCGGTCGCACCCGCTCGAGCACTGCCGCGTCGCCGCCGGCCATGATGGCCAGCGTGGCGTCGATGGCTCCCTGCCCGCCGCCGGAAACCGGCGCGTCGAGCATGTGGATGCCTTTTTCGGCCAGCCGGGCCGCGACCTGGCGGGCGACATCGGGCGCGATGGTCGAACAATCGACCAGCACCGAACCCGGCGCCATGCCCTCGATCAGGCCATCCTGGCCGAGGGCGACGCCTTCGACATCGGCGCTCGACGTGATGATGGTGAACACCACTTCGCAGCGCTGCCCCAGTTCGGCCGGCGTGGCGCACAGCGTCGCCGGCAGGCCGGCCGCGCTGTCCGGGCGGCGCGCCCAGACGAACAATTCATGCCCGGCCCGCTGCAAGTGCAAGGCCATC
>DATGXM010000177.1:0-6157 GCA_035298985.1 Azonexus sp.
GCTGGCGGCGATGCAGGCCTCGTCGACGCGTTTGGCGCTGAGCGTGATCTGGGCCTGGGCCAAGGCTGCGTTGGCCTGCTGGTCGTCGTTCCACAGCTTGAGCAGCAGCTGCCCCTTCTTGACCTTGTCGCCTTCCTTGACCCCGAGGTATTCGATGCGGCCGCCGACGATGGTCGACAGCTTGGTGCGCAGGCAGGCTTCGACAGTGCCGGCGCGGGTGTTGGCCAGGGTGGCTTCGACCTTGCCTGCGGCCACTTCCTTGAGCACGACGGGGAGCGGCTTCGGGCGTGTCGCCCAGAACAGCCCAAGGCCGAGCACGGCGAGGACGGCGACGATGATGGCGATACGGCGCATGGAAAATCCTAGCGGAAGCCCGGCAGCCAGCCGGATTGTTGGTGGCCCCAGACCGGCTGCAGCGTGCCTTGGTACAGCGCCTCGATGACCGGCGGCTCCTGCCACGGCTCGTTCATGAAGGTGAGGCCGACTTCCTCGACGGTCTTGCCCGACCAGTAGTAGTCGGCCACTTCGTCGAGGGCGCTGAGCGACAGGCTGTGCGGCAGGCGCAGGTAGTCGAGCCAGCTGGCGTCATGGAAGGAGCAGATGTAGGCGCCCTGGGTCTGGGCGCAGACGAGATTCTTGCCGAAAACGCGCTGCGGATGCTTGATGCGGAAGGTCATCGCGTCGGTACGCGTGGCGAACTGCAGCATGGCGTGCAGGCGGCTCGGGAAGTGGTTGTAGCGGCGTTGCCGGAAATATTCCAGGTGGTATTCGGCAAAGTAGTTTTGCACCGACAGCAACTGGTCGCCGGGTGTCGGTTCGCCGCCTTCCGGGGCGGCGAGCGTGGCGCCGAACGGGCTGCCTTTCAGGATGTCCCAGCCCGGCAGCTCGGCGCCGGGGTCGAGCCAGCAAAAGAGCTCCAGCGTTGCGGTGTCCTTGATCAGGTTGTCCATGGGGCCAGAGGAGAAAGGCGAATGCCGCTATTCTGACCGAACGGGCGGTTTAGGCCAATCGCTGCGAACGCTTTGACGATATCCCGAAATCATTTCGATCTGTCATATGATTAGGCTTTTCATGTTCGCAACGGGGGAGACAGGGATTGGGCTTGATCCACCGTGGTCGCCAGGAGCCCCGTTCGGTTTCGGGCCGGCCTCACACCAGCCTGCGCAAGGCCTTGCTGCGTGTCTTGCTGGCCCTGGCCTGCATGCTGGCGATGATAGGCGGCGTAACCCTGGGGGCCCTGTCCGCCTACGATGAAGCCTATTCGGCGGCACGTCACCGCCAGGATTCGCTGGAACTGATCACCGAGATCCACCATGACGTCGAGTTGTTGAGCCGCCTGGTGTCATCGTACGTGGCGACCGGCAATCCCCGCTTCCTGATCTACTACTACGACATCCTGGCCATCCGCGAAGGCACCAAGCCGTCGCCGCCGGCCGCTTCGAGAACCTATTGGGAGCAGGTGATCAGCGGCATGCGGGCTTACGAGCCGCCTACCGGCGGGGTGGGTGTCGCGCTCGCCGAACGGGGCAGCCGGCTCGGCTTCGACGCCGACGAACAGGCGCTGCTGCTGCGCGTTTTCAAGGTCTCCGACGAAATGAAGGAGGTTGAGCAAATCGCTTTCGCCGCGACGCAGGGGCTGTACGATCCGGTCAAGCACGAAATGGTTTCCGAGACCGAGCCGCAGCGTGAATACGCGGCAAGGCTGCTGCACGAAACGCGCTACCTGAAACACCGGGCTGATCTGGCCATTGCGGTCGATGAACTGTCCCGTCAGGTGGACCTGCGAACCAGGAATGCCCTGGTCGCCGCCGGCGATATGCTGCGTACCTGGATCGTGGCCGCCTTGCTGCTGCTGGTTGGTGCGCTGCTGGTCCTCTTTTTCGGCTACGGCTACCTGAAGCGCCGGGTGTTGGCGCCGCTGACGGCGATGCATCGGACGGCTATCGCCTTGTCCGAGAAAATGTACAGCGAGCGCGTGGGCGATGTCGACGGCGTTGCCGAAGTGCACGCCCTGGCGTCGACCATGGACAGCATGGCGGCGGCCATCGAAGCCGATCTGGCGCAGCGGGAGGTCGTACAGCGCGCCTTGCGCCAGGCGCGGGCACGCGCCGAGGTGGCGGCCGAGGCCAAATCGATCTTCCTGGCCAACATGAGCCATGAAATACGCACGCCGATGAACGCCATCATCGGCATGGCCTATCTGGCGCTCAAATCGGGCCTGCCGCCCCGCCAGCACGATTACGTCGCCAAGATCCATCTGGCGGCGCGCTCCTTGCTCGGTATTCTCAACGACATCCTCGATTATTCGAAAATCGAGGCCGGCAAGGTGGCCCTGGAAACCGTGCGTTTCGATCTCGAGGCCGTGGTCCAGAATGCCCTGTTCATGGTTCAGGAAAAGGCCGAAGCGAAGGGACTGGAACTGGTCGTCGATTTCCGGCCGTCGCCCGCCCTGCAATCCCTGGTCGGCGACCCGCTGCGGCTCGGGCAGGTGTTGATCAATCTGCTCAGCAATGCCGTCAAATTCACCGAGCGCGGCCATGTGCTGCTCAAGGTTGCCGAGCTGTCCGGCGATGGAAGCACAACCCGTGTCTCCTTCTGCATCGAGGATACCGGCATCGGCATGACCCCCGAGCAGGTCGGCCGCCTGTTCAAGGAGTTTTCCCAGGCCGATGGCTCGACGACGCGCAAGTATGGTGGCACCGGGCTGGGCCTGGCGATTTCGAAGCGCCTGGTGGCGGCCATGGGCGGCGACTTGACGGTGAACAGCGCTTTCGGGACAGGCAGCGCCTTCGGCTTTACCCTCCAGATGCCGGTGGTGGCTGATCCGCTCGCCGAGAATGGCGGTGACCTGCCGGCCTTGCCGTGCCGCCGCGCCCTGGTGGTCGACGACTACGCCGTGGCCAGGGACAGCATGGTCGGGCTGCTGCAGGCGATGGGCTGCCCCGAGGTGGTGGCGCTGGCGAGCGGCGCCGAAGCGGTGGCTTGCCTGGGGGCGGCGGGGGGCGCGACGCCTTTCGATCTGCTCCTGCTCGACTGGTCATTGCCGGACATGAGCGGCGGCGAGATGATCGATGCCCTGCTCGCCGGCGGGGGGGGGCTGCCGCCGACGAGCATCGTGCTCTCCGCCGGCGATGCTGCATTGCTCCGTCCGGAGGCGCTCCAGCCCGGGATAACTGAAATCGTGCAAAAGCCGCTGTTGCCGGGTGTGCTGCGCCGGCTCTGCGGCCAGCGCCCCGTCGCTTCGCTGGCCAAGAGTGGCGATCGCCTGCTCGGCGATACCCGTTCGCGCGACCTGGAAGGAATGCGCATCCTGTTGGTCGAGGATAACGAGATCAACCAGCAGGTGGCCAGCGAGTTGTTGCGGGACTGGGGGGCGCAGGTCGATATCGCGGGCGACGGCCAGCAGGCGCTCGACCTGCTGGCGGCCCACCATCCGGAGTACTACGCGGTGGTGCTGATGGATATCGAAATGCCGGTCATGGATGGCCGCGAAGCGACCCGCCGTTTGCGCGAGCAAGTCTGTTTCCGCGACCTGCCCATCATTGCCATGACGGCCCATGTGGTCGGCTACGGCGGGCAGGAAAGCCTCGCCCAGGGCGTCAATGCCTACGTTGCCAAGCCCTTCGAGCCCGAGTTCCTGCTCGATCAGCTGATGCTGTTCGGCCGGCGCCCGACGTCGACACCGCCGGCGGGCGCCGTCGACGCCGGGACGGAGGAGGCGGAGCAGTGGGCGAGCACCCTGCGGGCGAGCAAGGAAATCGACGCCGGTTTGCTGTTGCGCCGGTTTGCCGGGCGGATGCCTTTTCTCCGGCGCGCCCTGCGTCGCTTTGCCGACGACTGCCGCCAATGGTGCGATACCTTTGCGGCGCGCGTGGCGCAGAGCGATAGTGGGGCGGCGCGACGTCAGGTGCATACCCTGAGAGGACTGGCCGGAACCTTTGCCATGAGCCGGCTGCAGGTGGCATTGGGCGGCCTTGAGTCGGCGCTGGACGCGTCGGGCGGGAGCGGGGCGGCCGGCGAACTGGCCGTGGTTCGGTCGCTACTGGCCGACCTGTTGGCGGAGCTGGATGCGCTTCCCGGCGGCGAATTCACGGACGCCCCGCCGGAAGAACACCACCCACTGGACGAAGTGCTGGAGCGCTTGCGCGGGCACCTGCGCGAGGGGGACGGAGAAGCCGAGGAATTTTGGCAGCAGAACAAGGAACGCTTTGCCGCGCTGTACTCGCCGCGGCAGATGGGGGCTATCGATTACGCAATCGGCCAGTGGAACTTCGACGAGGCGCTGGATGCCCTCGACTGCAATGGAAAGGGTGAGGTAGTCAAACGTGAATGAAGAACGGGCAAATGTACTGGTCATCGACGACACGCCGGGCAACCTCAGTCTGCTCAACCAGCTGTTGCGCACCCATTATCGCGTCAAGCTGGCCAACAGCGGCACCAAGGGACTGGAACTGGCGGCGCTGTCGCGCCCCGACCTTGTTCTGCTCGACATCATGATGCCGGAGATGGATGGCTACGAGGTGTTCCGGCGCCTGAAGGCCAATCCGGCCACCAGCCGCATCCCGGTCATTTTCCTGACCGCCAAGGCGGGCAGTGACGACGAGGAGAAGGGATTGGCCATGGGGGCGGTGGATTTCATCCACAAGCCGATCGCTCCGTCGGTGGTTCTCGCCCGGGTGCGTACCCATTTGCAGATCAGGAACTGGCAGGCCTTTCTCGAGGACAAGAGCGCCTGGCTGCAGAAAGAGGTCGAACTGCGGGTCAACGAAGTGTTCCGCCTGCAGGAGGCGACCCTGCGGGTCATGGTGTCGCTGGCCGAGTTCAGGGACGAATGCACCGGCAACCACATTCGCCGGACCCAGGATTACGTTCGCCTGCTGGCCGAATACCTCAGCCGCCAGCCGCGGGACTGCGCCTCCCTGTCCGCCGCGCAGATCGACCATATTGCCAAGGCTGCGCCATTGCATGATATCGGCAAGATCGCGATCCCCGATCACATCCTGCTCAAGCCGGGGCGGCATACCCCGGAAGAGTTCGCGGTCATGAAGACCCACAGTGCCAAGGGGGAAAGCATGCTGCAACAGGCCTTGCGGGAAATGGGCGGCGAAAACGAAATGCTGATCTATGCCTGCCAGATCGCCCGCAGCCATCACGAGCGCTGGGATGGCTGCGGCTACCCGGACGGCCTGGCCGGTGAAGCCATTCCGCTGGCTGCCCGGCTGATGGCGGTGGCCGATGTCTACGACGCCTTGCGTTCGCGACGCCCCTATAAACCGCCCTTCAGCCATCAGGAAGCCGTCGCCCTCGTCGTCGACGGGCGGGGAAGCCATTTCGACCCCTTGCTGATTGATGCTTTTCTTGCACTGGAGCAGGTTTTCGCGGAAATAGCGATTAAACTGGCAGACGAATGAGTTGTCATGACAAGAGTAGTAGATGTGAATATGCCAAATAGACTTCGGAGCTTGATGGGAGCCATCGCATTGATGGCATTCCATCCTTCCGCACAGGCGTTCGACATGACCTGGTCGGGTTTCGGCACGATCGGCTACGCCCAGTCCGACCAGCCGGTGAATTACCAGCGCTTCATCGACGAAAAAGGCACGTTCAAGCGCGACAGCATACTGGGTGCCCAGCTCGATGCGCGCTTCTCGCAGCAATGGGGGGCGACCGTCCAGGCCAAGGTGGCGCCTTCCGATCACCGCGATAGCCAATGGCAGGCTTCGCTGGCCTGGGCCTTCGTTTCCTGGCGGCCGAGCGACGACTGGCTGATCCGTGCCGGCAAGCTGCGCCTGCCTTTCATGCTCAATACCGAAAATGCCGATGTCGGGGCCACCTATGACTTCGTGCGGTTGCCGCAGGAAGTGTATTCCATCGCCCCGACCACCGATGTCATCGGCTTGAGCGCCAGCAAGACCTGGTTCGGCGAGACCTACGACTGGACGGCGGAAGCCTATTCCGGCAAGGCCAGTACCTACTGGCGCTTCTACGGCCGTGACCGGACGGTCGACGGTACCTCACCGGGCAGCTGGTTCCTGCCCATCGACATGAAAAGCAGCGGGCTGGTGCTGACCGCGCGCAGCCTCGAAAATACCTTCCGGGTCGGCTACCACGAGGGCCAAGCCTCGCGGCCGGGCACCCGGATAGGCACCGGATTGGA
>DATGXM010000178.1:0-2206 GCA_035298985.1 Azonexus sp.
CGGTTTCCTGCTGGATGCCGGTGACCAGGCCGCCGATTTCGGTGGTCGCCTTGGCGGTCCGTTCGGCCAGTTTGCGCACCTCGTCGGCGACCACGGCAAAACCGCGCCCCGCTTCGCCGGCCCGCGCCGCTTCGATGGCGGCGTTCAGCGCCAGCAGGTTGGTCTGTTCGGCGATTTCCTTGATCAGCTGGACGATGCCGCCGATCTCGCCGGCCCGCCGCGAGAGGTCTTCGACGCTGTGGCCGGCGGCGCTGATGCGCTCGAACATGGCATGCAGGCTGCTGGCGATATTCTCGAAAGCCGCCCGGTTGGTGTCGGACTCGGTGGCGGCGGTGAGCGCCTTGGCCGAATCCGCGTTGAGCTGGCCGGACAGCCCGGAAAAGGACAGGCGGATGCCGGCCAGCGATTCGCCGAAGCGCGGGATGTTGCCGAGCACGCCGTCGAGCAGCGCCTGGCGTTGGCGCAGTTCGTGCTGCGCGCTCTGCGCCTCGGCAAGGCGGGTCCGGGTTTCCGACAGTTCCGCCTGCAGCGCTGTGGCGCGCGCCTGCAGGGCGGCATTGTCGGCCAGTGCCGCGGCCAGTTCGCGTTTGGTTTGGTTTCCGAACATGGATGTCCTTTTCTCTGTAGGGGCAATTGTTGAGTAATTTACTCGGGTATTGGCGCAGCGCCCATGACCGGAATCAAATTGGCCGGTATCGGGCCGGTAGTGCGGGAAAAAGGACGCAAAAGAAAGCCGGCACGCGGCCGGCTTTCTCGTCCTGAACGGCTGGGCTTATTTCAGCGACAGCACCCATGCGGCCAGGCGCTTGGCTTCGTCGTCGGTGACATTGTTCGGCGGCATCGGGATTTCGCCCCAGGCGCCCTTGCCGCCGGCCTTGATCTTGGCAGCCAGCTTGGCCGGCGCCGTCTTGTCGTCCTTGTACTTGGCGGCGACATCCTTGTAGGCGGGGCCGACCAGCTTCTTGTCCACCGAGTGGCAGGACAGGCAGTTCTTGGCCTTGGCCAGCGGCAGTTCGTCGGCGGCGTGGGCTTGGCCCAGTGTGGCCAGGACGGCGGCGATCAGGGCAGCGTTGATGATTTTCATGGTGCACTCCGTTTCGTTGCGTTAAGGAAAAAAGTCGAGCCGGGCTCGGGGTGAGCGGGTCCTGTCGTCGCCGACAGCGACCTACATCTTTTCGTCATGGCTGGCGCCGCCGCTCAGATCGACCATGTCGATCGTGACCTGGGCGAAGGGCAGGACCTTGCCGCCGTACTGCTCGGCGAACTGGCGGGCGTCGGCCTCGCGGGCGAAGGACGGCACGGTCGGTCCCATCGAACCGCGGCGCGGGCTGCCGATGACGTAGAAGGCGGTTTTGGCATCGATCCACTGGCCCTGCGGCTCGTTCCAGTCGGCCTTGGCCATGTCCTGCGTGTAGACGGCGACGACCCGCTTCCTCTGTTCCGGCCGCAGCAGGATGGAGAACATTTCGCGGGTGTCGCAGAAGAAGTCCGGCTCGCCCTGGTCGTAATGGATCTGCGCCTTGGGGCCGGGGAAGTCGCGCAGGATCATGCCGTCCAGCGCGCACGACGTGTCGGCGAGGATTTCCCGGGGCTGCGCCGGCTTGGCCGGCTCGCCGCAGGCGGTGAGGAGCAGGGCGCCGAGCAGGAGGGGCAGGAGGCGGTTGGTAAAAAGCCGGCTGGCTTGCCGTCCTGAATTGTGTTGCATCATTTGAATCTCCAGGCCGCCACACCGAGTGGCGCAATGATCCAGAACACCATGGCGCTGCCGAGCAGCCATGGATCGGCCAGGGTTTCGGGGAAGACCGTGGCCAGGCCGTAGAGGCGCTGGACGTCCTCGAAACCGAAAATATTGAGGATGCGGAAAATGTCCGCCGGGTTGAGCATGAGCAGGACCGGAAAGAAATTCAGGTTCAGCTTCCCTTCGCTGATCACCAGCAGGCCGAGCAGCAGCAGGTCGTAGACCAGCACGTAGAAGAACCACAGCGCGATGGCGATGCCGCTGGCCCGCATGCGGTCGGCGGTGAGCACCGAGACCATGACCGCCAGGCTGAGGAAGCACAGGCTGAGCAGGAAGGCGCTCAACACGAAGCCGCCGTAATGGAACAGCGCGGCGCTGCCCAGCTGGTAGCAAAGCAGCACGCCGGCCAGCCCGAAGCCGGCGACGGTGGCGACGCCGAGCGCCCCGGCCAGGCCGGCGAACTTGCCG
>DATGXM010000179.1:0-2835 GCA_035298985.1 Azonexus sp.
ATATTGGTGCGGACATATACCTGAACGGCACCCGCCAGCGAGTTCTGAGCCCGGAGTCTCTCCGCCGCTCGATTGACGTAGCTGGCGACGGCTTCTTCCAAATCGGCCAAGTCATGGACCAAGGAGCCGAACGATTGGCTACTCATGATTTGCTGCTTTTCCGGTACCACCTCTTCCAGATCGAGACAGGACACGCCACGCAACTCGCGCACCGTACGTTCCAGCACGACAGAGAAGCGACGGCGCAAGGTCTCCGCATCGGCATCACGTAATTGCCGAACGCTGCGAATACCCATCGCTTCCAGCTTGCCCCTTAACTTCCGCCCAACACCCCATACCTCCCCGACCTCAATACACTCCAGCAACTCCGTTTGATGATCTGCTGCCATCGCCGTGAAGTCGCACACCCCCTGATCTCCTGCCAATTTGTTTTTGGCGCAGTGATTCGCCAGCTTGGCCAAGGTTTTGGTCGGGCCAATTCCGACACAGACTCCCAGACCCAGCCAGTCGGCAATTTGTTGACGAATGGCTTGCCCATAATCCTGATAGCCATGGCGTTCGAAGCCCGAGAGTTCGAGAAAGCTCTCGTCAATGCTGTACACCTCGATGTTGGGCGAGAAGGAAGACAGCACTTCGACAACCCGATTACTCATGTCAGCGTAGAGCGCATAGTTGGAACTGAAGGCGACGACGCCGCGGTGCCTGGCTTCCTGCTCGATCTTGAACCAGGGCGCGCCCATCGGAATGCCCAGGGCTTTCACTTCCGCCGAGCGCGCTACGACGCAGCCGTCGTTATTGGAGAGGACGACGACCGGCTTGTCTCTCAGGGCGGGATCAAACAACTTCTCACAAGAGGCGTAGAAGTTGTTGCAATCGACCAAGGCAAAGACCGGCATCAGACCCCAAAGTGCTTGAATTTGCCGGTGACCACGCCCCAGATCAACAACTCCATGCCATCCAGGATTTCAAGTATTGGATAGGCCGGATTCTCGGCGAGCAGCGCAACCCGTCCGCCCCGCCGGTGCAGCCGTTTGACCAGCCGCTGGCCATCCACAAAGGCGATGACGATCTGGCCATGGCGGGGCCGGATGCTTTTATCGACAACGAGGATGTCGCCAGCGAAGATCTCGGCGCCCTGCATGGAGTCCCCTTCGACCGAGAAGAAGAAGGTCGAGGCCGGATTGCGCACCAGGTATTCGTTGATGTCGAGCAGCTTGTTATCGTAATCGGCCGCCGGACTCGGGAAGCCGGCGGAAACCCTAACCTCGTCAATCGGTATTGAAAGGGGGGGCGGCAGCAGCAGTGGAACGAAGATGCCTGAGTGGCTGGCCAGCGCTAACTCAGACATGGGCAAACCACGCTTCCGGGTAGTGTTCTTCCAGGGTGTGGTATTCCTCACCTGACCCAGTATCGGAGACGAGAATGGTGGTGCACTCCGGGCACAACAGACTGAGGTGACCATTGATGGTGGCCTGTTCAAGCTCGGTGGTGGCAAGCGGTGCGTGGCAGTGTGGGCAGACGATGCGGATCATGGGGGCCTCCTTGTCCTTTACGGCTGTATTTTTATACAGTATCGAGTGGGGGGCAATACTGTATGCGCAGGGCATTCTCTAGCGCTGTTGGGCCCATGGCGCACACAAGGCTGTCAACACCCCAAAACCTACAATGTCCGCCCGGATGGTGGGGCCCTGGCGTAGCGGCCAAGCCGTGGTTACCCGGATTCCCACCGGCGGTGGCAAACCGATGTGGCTACTTGCGGTCGCTGGTGGCGGGGCAATGAAAAAGGGGGAACTGAATGCTCCCCCTTTTTGTTTGTAACTCGGGTTACGAGTTTTTTATCCTGAAATATCAGTCCTAGACTCAGGCGAAGTTGGCTTCGACGAAGGACCAGTTGACCAGCGAAGCCAGGAAGGTTTCGACGAACTTCGGACGCAGGTTGCGGTAGTCGATGTAGTAGGCGTGTTCCCAGACGTCGACGCAGAGCAGGGCCTTGTCGCCGGTGGTCAGCGGGGTACCGGCGGCGCCCATGTTGACGATGTCGACGGAACCGTCGGCCTTCTTGACCAGTCAGGTCCAGCCGGAACCGAAGTTGCCGACGGCGGAAGCCTGGAAGGCGGCCTTGAAGGCTTCCAGCGAACCCCACTTGGCATCGATGGCGGCCGCCAGGGCGCCGCTCGGAGCGCCGCCGCCATTCGGCTTCATGCAGTTCCAGAAGAAGGTGTGGTTCCAGACTTGGGCGGCGTTGTTGTAGATACCGCCGGCCGGGGCCTTCTTGACGATGGCTTCGAGGTCGAGGTTTTCGTACTCGGTGCCCTTGATCAGGTTGTTCAGGTTAACCACGTAGGCATTGTGGTGCTTGCTGTAGTGGTAGTCGAAAGTCTCGGCCGACATGTGCGGGGCGAGGGCATCCTTGGCGTACGGCAGCGGGGGCAGTTGATGTTCCATTGGTATTCTCCGTTGTATTTGAGGGGTGAAACGAAAATTCTAGTCAGCTTCCGGCGCCGCGACAACTTGCTCGACCCTGGCCGTGGCTGCGCCGCGGGCAAAGCTCAGGCTCAGGGCATCACCGGGGGTTAATTCGTTGGCATTGCGGACCGCACGACCATCGGGGCCGATGACCAGTGTATAGCCACGTTGCAACACGGCGTGCGGGTCCAGCTGCTTCAGACTGCTCGATAGCGAATTTAGTTTCCCGGAATATTCGGAAATTCGCCATGCCATCTGCTTGTCGAGCCGATAGCGGGCATGTTCGAGCCGGCTGCTCAAGCGGTCGAGGCGGGGGCGGGCACCGCCCAGCCGCTGCCTGAGGGCATCGGTCAGCAGGCGCGAACGCTC
>DATGXM010000180.1:0-11653 GCA_035298985.1 Azonexus sp.
AGCCCAGGCATGGTCGAACGCTCGCGGCGCTCCGCCGGCGCCACCATAGATACCAGCAGGGCGGCTCTTGCCGAGGGTGTGGCGGCCAATCTGGCCGGCGGCACCCACCATGCCTTTCGCGACCGCGGCGAGGGCTTCTGCGTCTTCAACGATGCCGCCGTCGCCGCCCGCGCCATGCAAGCCGAAGGCCGCGTCCGGCGCGTGCTGATCGTCGATTGCGACGTCCATCAGGGCAACGGCACGGCCAGCATCCTGCGCGGCGACGACAGCGTCTTCACCTTCTCGATGCACGGCGCCCGCAACTTTCCGTTCGCCAAGGAAGCGAGCGATCTCGACATCGAATTGCCGGATGGCTGCAACGACGCGGCCTACCTGCTGCGCCTCGACGAAGGCCTGGGCACCGCCTTCGATCTGTCCCGGCCCGACCTCGTGATCTACCTGGCCGGCGCCGATCCTTACCATGACGACCGTCTCGGCCGTTTGAGCCTGAGCTTCGCCGGCCTGGCTGAACGCGATCGCCACGTCTACGCCCAGTGCAAAATCCGCCAGCTACCGGTTGCCATCGTCATGGCCGGCGGCTACGCCCGCCAGATCGACGATACGGTGCATATCCACAATGCGACGATACGCCTCGCCAAAGCCCTGTTGGCCGGTTAGAGTATCGCTTGGAGACTTGGCGCAACGCCCTGCGCGATAACAACAGCCCAATTTGGTGAATTCACGCCGGAGCCCTTGAGAACAATGTTCGGACTGCCCAACTGGCGCTCGCTGCAAACCCGCATTGCGGCCGGTATGCTGATCGTCGTCCTCGGCATCCTGTGGGTAGCCGAATATTCCCTGAGTCACTCCCTGCGCCGCGACATGGAAGCCGCCATTTCGGCGCAGCAATATTCCACGGTATCGCTGATCGCCAAGGAAATCGATCGCTCCATCCTCGAGCGCCTGAGCATCGCGGAAGCGCTGGCCGGCAGCCTGGCCAAGGGCCCCCTCGCATCCACGACCGCCACCCAGCGCATGCTCGAAGAACGCAAGATCCCAGGCAGCATCTTCAACTGGGGCATCATCGTCACCGACAGTAGCGGAACGGCTATCGCCAGCGTGCCCACCGATCTGAACCGAACCGGCAGCAATTACAAGGAATACGACTTCATCGCCAAGGCCTTGAGTACCGGCGAAGTGCAACTCCCCGAGCCGGTGATCAGCCCGAACAGCGGCTTGCCGGTATTCACGATGGTGGTTCCCATTGTCGACGACAACCAAAAAACCATCGGTCTGGTCATCGGCGTCACCAATCTCGCCCAGTCCAATTTCCTCGACGAAATCAGCCTGGCCAAATATGGCAACACCGGCGATTTCCTGGTCACCGCGCCGGTCGGTCGTTTCTACGTCGCCTCGTCGGACAAGCGCCGCGTCATGAAGTCGGGACCGGCCCGCGGCGTCAATCCGGTCTATGACCGCTACATCGACGGCTACGAGGGATCGGGTATCGCCAAGAGCTCGCGTGGCGTGGTCGAAATGTCGTCGAGCCGACGCATCCCGACGACCGGCTGGCTGATGCAGTCGGTGCTCCCGGTCGATGAGGCCTTCGCCCCGATCGACGCCATGGAGCGCCACCTGCTCTTGGTCTCGCTGGTCCTCACCCTGGTCGCCACGCTGATCAGCTGGTGGTGGCTGCACCTGCAACTGCGCCCGCTCTCCGAAGCCTCGAACCTGCTGCGCGACATGCGTGAAGGAGCGATTCCGCGGCAAGCGCTGCCCGTGGTCCGCCACGACGAAATCGGCCTGCTCACCGAGGCCTTCAACGGGCTGCAGGCGACCATCATTGGCGAAGAATCACGCGCGGCCGAACATGCCGCCAACCGGCGCCTGCGGCACATCGTCTCCTTCGTGCCCGGCATGGTCTTCCAGTACCGGTTGCATGCCGACGGCCGAAGCGACTTTCCTTTTGTCAGCGAAGGCATCCGGGACATTTACGGCATCGGGCCCGAAGAGGCCGAACACAATGCCAGCCAGTTGCTCGACAGCATCCACCCCGACGATCGCGCAGCCTTCCTCGCCGGCCGGAATGGATCGGCCGAAACGCTGGAGCCGTGGAATGCGGACTACCGCATCATTCAGCCCGACGGGCAGAGTCGGTGGCTGATGATCACCGCCCAGCCCGAGCGGATCGGGGCCGGTGAAACCTTGTGGCACGGTTTCATCACCGACATCTCCGAACGCCAGGCCATGGCGGCTGAACTGGAACAGTACCGCGACCACCTGGAGCATCTGGTCGAAGTCAGGACCGCCGACCTCGAGGCTGCCCGCGCCGAGGCAGAGCATCTGGCCGGCGTCAAGAGCGAATTCCTGGCCAACATGAGCCATGAAATCCGCACCCCGCTGCACGGCATGCTCGGCCTGGCCCATATCGGCAAACGGAATACCGCCGCCGACAGCAAGGCCTACCAGACATTCGACAAGATCATCCATTCCGGCAACCTGCTCCTGGGCATCATCAACGACATCCTTGATTTCTCGAAAATGGAAGCCGGGATGCTGAAGGTCGAATCGACGCCGGTCGATCTGCCCACCGTACTATCGGAATCACTGGATTTGATGCGGGAGCGGGCGGATGCCAAAAAGCTGTCGCTTACCCTGGTTACGGCCGACAACCTGCCATCCGCCTACCGCGGCGACCCGCTCCGCCTGCGCCAGGTCCTGCTCAACCTGCTCTCCAATGCCGTCAAATTCACCGAACAGGGGTCGGTAGTCCTCGAAGCAAAGCGCAGTGACGAGCAGATCGTCGTTCGCGTGCTCGACACCGGTATCGGCATTCCGGCCGAACAGACTGACAGTATCTTCAACCCCTTCGAGCAAGGCGATAGTTCGACCACCCGGCGTTTCGGCGGCACCGGCCTTGGTCTTGCCATCACCGCCCGCCTCGTCGACCTGATGGGCGGCAGCATTTCCGTCGCCAGCACGCCCGGCCAGGGCAGCTGCTTCGAAGTCAGGCTGCCGTATGTGTCGGTTTCCTCCCCCGTTGCAGCAAGCAATAATGACCGCAAGGAACTGACCGGAATCAGCGAATGATCCTCGATAGCGCCATGCCGACATGATTTCCTTGCCCCTTTACCAGAATCCCAGGCTGCGCCGCATCGAAATGGCCCACGCCGCCGACGGGCTCATGCAGCGTGCCGGCGCCGCCGCCGCGGATTGGGCCGCCCGGCTCGCCGGCGAAACAAGCCGCCCCATCCTGATCCTGGCCGGCCCCGGCAACAATGGCGGCGACGCCGTCGAAATGGCCCGCCTGCTGCACGAACGCTTTTTCGATGTCTGCGTCGTTTTCGCCGGTGCGCCGGACAAACTGCCGCCCGATGCAGCCGCCGCCTACCAGCGCATGATCGCAGCCGGCGGCCACACCGTCCCCAACATTCCGGAAGACCGGCACTGGTCGCTGATCGTCGACGGCCTATTCGGCATCGGCCTGACCCGGCCACCGGAAGGCCAGTACGCGGCGATGATCGTCACCGCCAATCGCCTGGCCGAGCGCGATGCCGCCCCGCTGCTCGCCCTCGACTGCCCGTCCGGCCTCCATGCGGAAACGGGAATCGCCCTGTCGCCGACCATCAACGCGACGCACACGATCAGCTTCATCGGCGCCAAGCCTGGCCTGTACACCGCCGACGGGCCCGACTGCTGCGGCGAAATCCGGATCAGCCCGCTCGACCTCGACATCGCCGCGGAAACCGAGGCGGACGGCTATCTGGTCAGCCTCGGTGACTTCGCCGATCGACTGAAGGTCCGGCGCCAGAACACCCACAAGGGAAGCTTCGGCAATGCAGGCATCCTGGGTGGCGCCAAGTCCATGGTCGGTGCCGCCTTGCTGGCCGGGCGCGCGGCCTTGAAGCTGGGTGCCGGCCGCGTCTACCTGGGCATGCTCGACCCGGAAGCGCCGTCGGTCGACCTATTGCAACCCGAATTGATGGTGCGCCGCGCCGACACGCTGTTGCAGGGCGACCTGCAGGCCCTGGCCTGCGGTCCCGGCCTCGGCCGCTCGGCGGAGGCATTGCGTCTGCTCGAACAGGCGCTGAAGGCCCCGGTGCAACTGGTGCTCGACGCCGATGCCCTCAATCTGCTGGCCGACGATGGCCGTCTCGAGGGCAATCTCTACAACCGTTTCGCCCCGGCCATCCTGACGCCGCACCCGGCTGAAGCCGGCCGTCTGCTCAACTGCTCGGTGCGCGACGTGCAGAACGACCGGATCAAGGCCGCCTGCGCGCTGGCCGAACGCTACCGCAGCCACGTTGCCCTCAAGGGCTGCGGCACGGTGATCGCCACCGCCGACGGGCGCTGGTACATCAACACCACCGGCAATCCCGGCATGGCGACGGCGGGCACGGGCGATGTCCTGAGCGGCCTGATCGTTGCCCTGCTCGCTCAGGACTGGCCGCCGGAAACGGCCCTGATGGCCGCCGTGCACCTGCACGGCGCAGCGGCTGACCGGCTGGTCGCCGAAGGCATCGGCCCGGTCGGCATGACCGCCGGGGAAATCATCGACGCTGCCCGCCGCTGCTTCAATGCCTGGGTCAGCGACCGCGCCACACGGTAGAATGCCTGCCTCCACCGACGCCTGCCACCTGAAATGACCATCGAATTCGATTACCCGCTTGCCGCCGAAATTTCCCGCAACGTTGAAGCCGCCCTGACCGAGGATGTCGGCGCCGGCGACCTGACGGCCAGTCTGGTTCCCGGGGAACGCCAGGTCAAGGCCACCGTCATTTCCCGCGAAGCGGGCGTGCTGTGCGGCACGGCCTGGTTTGACGAATGCGTTCGCCGCTGCGATCCGACAGCGACGGTCACCTGGCATGGTTCCGATGGCGATCGCATCGCCCCGAACCAGCTGCTGTGCGAAATCGATGGCAACGGCCGCGCCCTGCTCACCGCCGAGCGCAGCGCGCTGAACTTCCTGCAACTGCTCTCCGCCGTGGCGAGCAAGGCGCGCATCTACGCCGACGCCATCGCCGGCACCAAGGCGCAGGTGGTCGATACCCGCAAGACCCTGCCCGGCTTGCGCATTGCTCAGAAATACGCCGTCCGCGCCGGTGGCGGCGGCAACCATCGCCTGGCGCTGTGGGATGCCATCCTGATCAAGGAAAACCATATCCACGCCGCCGGCGGCATCGCCCAGGCCATGGCAGCCGCCCAACAGGTCGCCGGTCAGGCGCAGGAGCGCTGCAAATTCATCCAGATCGAGGTCGAGAGCCTCGATGAATTGAATCAGGCACTGGCTGCCGGCGCCACGATGATCCTGCTCGACAATTTCAGTCTGGACATGATGCGCGAGGCCTCACGCATCAACGCCGGCCACGCCATCCTTGAAGCGTCCGGCAACGTCACGCTGGAAACCATACGCGGCATCGCCGAAACCGGCGTCGACCGGATTTCCGTCGGTGCGCTGACCAAGGACGTGAAGGCGCTCGACCTGTCGATGCGCTTTATCGGCTAGGTTTTTCCGGCATTTGTCGCCATAATTGCCCGGCATACGGTCAATTACAAAAATCTCGGGGAAATCCACATGCTGTTCGCGCTGTTCTACGTCGTCGCGATTACGATCCTGATCCTGCATTTCACGGGCTTCCTTGCCCGCCACAACCTCGAATGGCTGGTCCTGGTTCTCGCCGTAGCCGTCTTCCCCGCAGTCATTTACCTGTAGCCTGACGTAAAAACGGCCGATCAAAACGGATCGGCCGCTGCCTTCCTTCGCGGTCCAGACTCAGATGTGGTCGACCACGAACTGCTTGATGGCCGCCACGTCCGGCGCCATCACCACCACGCGCTGCGGCAGGTTCTCGATGCCCTTGAGGTCGGCCGGACGCACCGGCTCGGTACCCAGCGCTTCGCGGATGGTTTCCTCGAACTTGGCCGGCTGCGCAGTCTCCAGCACGATCATCGGCACGCCGGCCTGGCGATGCTCCAGCGCCACCTTCAGGCCATCGGCCGTATGGGTGTCGAGCATCACGTTGTAGCGGCCTTGCGCGAAGCGGATGGTCTTGATGCGGTCGTTGTGCGTGCTCTTGCCCGACACGAAGGCGAATTGAGGCATTTTTGCCCAGTGCGGCGTCGCCGACAGATCGAAGGCTTCGCCCTTGTCGACCTTGGCCCACAGTTCGCGCACGACAGCCGGATCGCGACCGACCAGATCGAACACGAAACGCTCGAAATTGGAGGCCTTGGAGATGTCCATCGACGGGCTGGACGTCACGCTGGTTTCGACCGAGGTCCGGGGGCGATAGATGCCGGTACGGAAGAACTCGTCGAGCACGTCGTTTTCGTTGGTCGCCAGCACCAGGCGGGCAATCGGCAGGCCCATCTGGCGCGCGATGTGGCCGGCGCAGATATTGCCGAAATTGCCCGACGGCACGGTGAAGGCCACCTGCTCGTCATTGCTTTGGGTAGCCAGGAAATAGCCCTGGAAGTAATAGACGATCTGCGCCGCGACACGGGCCCAGTTGATCGAATTGACCGCGCCGATCTTGTTCTTGGCCTTGAAGGCGGCGTCGTTGGAAACCGCCTTCACGATGTCCTGCGCGTCGTCGAACATGCCGGTCACGGCGATGTTGAAAATGTTGGCGTCCTGCAGCGAATACATCTGGGCGCGCTGGAAGGCGCTCATCTTGCCGTCTGGCGACAGCATGAAGACCTTGACGTTGTGCTTGCCGCGCATGGCGTATTCGGCCGCCGAACCGGTATCGCCGGAGGTGGCGCCGAGGATGTTGATCGCCTCGCCGCGCTTGTCGAGCACGTACTCGAACAGGTTGCCGAGCAGCTGCATGGCCATGTCCTTGAAGGCCAGGGTCGGGCCGTTGGACAGTTCCTGCGTGTAAAGGCCGTCCTCCAGCTTGGTCAGCGGCGTGATCTGGGCCGCATCGCCGCCGTTGCGGGTATGGCAATAGACCTGCGCGGTGTAGGTCTTGGCGACTAATGCCTTCAGATCGCCGGCCGGAATGTCGGTGATGAACTTGGACAGGATTTCGTAGGCCAGATCGGCGTACGACAGCTGGCGCCAGGCATCGAGCTCGGCGCGGGTGATTTGCGGATAGGTTTCCGGCAGGTAAAGGCCGCCATCCGGGGCCAGGCCGCCGAGAAGGATGTCGCAGAAAGCCTGGGGCGCGGCGTTGCCGCGAGTCGAGATATAGCGCATGGCGAAAACCTGAAAAGCGAAAAGCGCGATTTTACCGCGTTGGACGCCGCACGCGCACGGCTTGCGCCAGCGCAATGACAAAGAGGGCCAATCCAGCCATCACCATCCCGCCACCCAGCATTTGCCAGCCGAACAGCATGGCGATTGCCGCGCCGACAAAAAGACTGCCGCGGAACGCTCCGGTCGCCGCCAGTTTGTGCCGCATGGTCAGTCTTTCCGGTGTGGCCGGCCCCGGCCAGCGCCAGACCGGCAGCAACTGGCTCAGCGCCCCGGTCACCAGCGGCAACAGGAAACCGGCGCCCCAGGCGAGCAGCGATGGACGCGTCGGCAACATGCCGGCACCGTGCAGCAAACCGGCGACCAGCGCCACCAGCAAGCCGAGCACTGCGCACAACAAGGAGGCGGCAGCGCCATCGCGCAGCAGGGATCTGATACCGAAGCGCCTGATCCATTGCCCGGCCAGTCCCAGCGTGGCAACCAGCAGCAGTGCCGCGCCGGGGGCGGCGAACGGCCAGGCGATGACGGCGCCGGTGGCAATGAGCAGCGCACCGGACGCCACTAGCCACAAACGGCGCCGCAACCAACCGGCCGCCTCGGGGTCCGGCTTGCCGAGCGCCGTCGGCAACAGGACCGGCAAGGTGCCCAAGGCCGCCAACCCGACCATGCCAAGGGTATTGAGATGCATGTGAAATACCCGCAAGGCATGCCAATAGGACGGCCAGAAAGGTATGAGCAGGATGCTGCCCAGGGCGAGGATCAGGCAGCCGATCGCCACGCCATACCAGCGCCAGCCGGGATGCGGACTTCCAAGTGTGGCCCGGACGCGATAGGCAATCCAGTTGAGCAGGATGCCAGCGGCGAACAGATCGCAAATCGCCGCGAAATAAACCATTCCGTAGGGAAGCCAATCCTGCATGCCGCTGACGGCGATCAGGCCGACGATCTGCGCGACGGTGGGCAGACAGGCCATGCGGGGACCGATGTCGCCGGTACGGGTGAGTACCGGCACAAAATGCATCATGGCCGCAAAAATCAAGGGCACGATGCCGACGGCAAACGCCAGATGCGCTACCGCCAGTGGCGAACCCCAGCCGCTCAACGCCAGCGTTGCGCTGGCAATCAATGCAAGAAGGCTGAGGCTCGCTGTGGTGATCAACTCAGCCGACGACTTTGAAGTCGATCACGATCGCGCCCGGCTCGCGCTGCTGGTACTCGATGCTCAGGTGCTGGCCGTAACGCTGTTGCAGTTGAGCCAGCAGCGGCAGCGGGTCGTGGTCATTGCAGAAACGCATGGTTTCGCCCGGCATCAGGGCATCCAGCGCGCCGAAGATGGCGGCGTGGCGGAAACGCTTGGCGATGCCGCGGGCGTCGAACGGATAGAGCGCTTCGGCGGTGGGGTGGTCGCAGGAATGGACGGGGCGAATGGTTTGCATACAATCTCCGGGAAAGGAATCGGACAACAAGGAAGCCTCATTGTGCGACGATGTTCCGTCCGTTTCCTTGATGCATCTCGGCAAGCCCCTACAAAAACGGGGGCCAAGGCCCCCGTCGAAAAACCATTCGAAACCGCGGTTTACTGCAGTTCTTCCAGGCGAATGCGCTTGACCTTGCCCTTCTGCGCCGACAGGCCTTCGATCTTGGCAATCGCCGCATCGGCAGCGCTTTCCTGGCAGACATGGGTCAGGATGATGATATCGGTTTCGCCCTCGCCCTCTTCCGGCTCGCGCTGCAGCAGCGCATCGATGGAGATGCCCTGATCGGCCAGGATACGGGTGATGTCGGCCAGCACGCCCGGCTTGTCCTCGACGCGCAGACGCAGGTAGTAACCGGTTTCGACCTCGCTCATCGGCAGGACCGGCAGGCTGGACATGGCATCCGGCTGGAAAGCCAGGTGCGGCACGCGATGTTCGGCATCGGCAGTGGCCAGGCGGGTGACATCGACCAGGTCGGCGATCACGGCTGAAGCGGTCGGCTCGGCGCCGGCGCCCTTGCCGTAGTACAGCGTGGTACCGACGGCATCGCCCTTGACGACGACGGCGTTCATGGCGCCTTCGACGTTGGCGATCAGGCGCTTGGCAGGGATCAGGGTCGGATGTACGCGCAGTTCGATGCCCTTCTCGCGGCGCTTGGCGATGCCGAGCAGCTTGATGCGGTAGCCGAGTTGTTCGGCGTACTTGATATCGGAAGCTTCGAGTTTGGTGATGCCCTCGACGTAGGCCTTGTTGAACTGGACCGGGATGCCGTAGGCGATGGAAGCGATCAGGGTAGCCTTGTGGGCGGCATCGACGCCTTCGATGTCGAAGGTCGGATCGGCCTCGGCGTAACCCAGACGCTGGGCTTCCTTCAGCACGTCGTCGAAGGACAGGCCCTTGTCGCGCATTTCGGACAGGATGAAATTGGTCGTGCCGTTGATGATGCCGGCTGCCCATTCGATACGGTTGGCGGTCAGGCCTTCACGCAGCGCCTTGATGATGGGGATGCCACCCGCCACGGCAGCCTCGAAAGCGACCATGACGCCCTTCTGCTGAGCGGCGGTGAAGATTTCCGTGCCATGCACGGCGAGCAGCGCCTTGTTGGCGGTGACGACGTGCTTGCCGTTGGCGATGGATTGCATGACCACTTCCTTGGCCACGCCATAGCCGCCGATCAGTTCGACGATGATGTCGATTTCCGGATCATTTACCAGCGAGAAGGCGTCGTCGGTGACGCGGGCGGTACCGCCGGTAACCTGCTTGGCCAATTCCACATTCTTGTCGGCCACGGCCGTAATGCGAATCGGGCGACCGGCGCGACGGGTAATTTCTTCCGCGTTGCGATTCAGAACGGTCCAGGTGCCACCGCCGACGGTGCCGATGCCGATAAGGCCAACATTGATTGGTTTCATTTGAGCTTTAGTGGTTGTTTGTTAGTTGGTAGAAGTTGCCAGCGAGCAATCGCCAGCAACTAGCGACTAATTGGTGCCGTGACGCTTGCGATAGTTTTCGAGGAAGCGGGCGATGCGGGCGATGGCCTCGCGCAGGTCGTCCTCGTGCGGCAGGAAAACCAGGCGGAAGTGATCCGGATGCGACCAGTTGAAGCCGGTTCCCTGGACCAGCAGCACCTTCTCTTCCTGCAGCAGTTCGGAAATGAATTGCTGGTCGTTCTTGATCGGGTAAATCTTCGGATCGAGCTTCGGGAACATGTACAGCGCGGCCTTCGGCTTGACGCAGGAGACGCCCGGGATGGCCGTGATCAATTCATGCGCGATATCGCGCTGGCGACGCAGGCGACCGCCCTCCTTGATCAGGTCGTCGATGCTCTGATAACCGCCCAGCGCCGTCTGAATACCATGCTGGCCGGGTGCGTTGGCACACAGGCGCATCGAGGCCAGCATGTCGAGGCCCTCGATGTAGTCCTTGGCATGGCGCTTGTCGCCGGAAACGACCATCCAGCCAGCCCGATAGCCGCAGGAGCGGTAGTTCTTCGACAGACCGTTGAAGGTGATCATCAACACATCTTCGGCCAGCGAAGCGATCGACGTATGCTTGGCGCCCTCGTACAACACCTTGTCGTACACCTCGTCGGCATAGATGGTCAGGTGATGCTGGCGGGCGATATCGATGATTTCGCACAGCAGGTCGTCCGGATACAGCGCGCCGGTCGGGTTGTTCGGGTTGATCAGCACGATCGCCTTGGTATGGGCGTTGATCTTGCTGCGGATATCGTCGAGATCCGGCAACCAGCCCTTGCTTTCGTCACAAAGGTAATGCTTAGGCGTACCCCCGGACAGGCTGATCGCCGCTGTCCACAGCGGATAATCCGGTGCCGGCACCAGGACTTCGTCACCGGCGTCGAGCAGCGCATTCATCGCCATGACGATCAGTTCGGACACCCCGTTGCCGACGTAGATGTCGTCCAGCGTCACCCCCTTGATGCCCTTTTGCTGGGTGTAGTGCATGATCGCCTTGCGCGCCGCGAAGATGCCCTTCGAATCCGTGTAACCGGCCGCGTTGGGCAGATTGCGGATCATGTCCTGCTGGATTTCCTCTGGCGAATCGAAACCGAACGCGGCCAGATTGCCGATATTCAGCTTGATGATCTTGTGGCCCTCTTCTTCCATCTGCTTGGCTTTCTGCAGCACAGGGCCGCGGATGTCGTAGCAGACGTTGGCGAGTTTGGCGGATTTCTTGACGTGTTTCATGCGATGGTTCCGGCGGGGCGGCGTATAGGCCATTAAGGCCAAAGGTATAATCCTACCTTTTCATATGGTGCACCGCAATTTAGGCGGTATTTCAGGAAGGATCACGCCGTGAAACTCCACACCTCCAACACTGCCGACCTCAACCTGTTCACCGCCTACGGTGATGATTTCGTTGCCGTTAATCAGGAAAAATACTTCGCCAACCTGATTCTGCTGCCCGAATCGATCGTTCAGGAGTGGACTTCGTCAACGATGGCGACACTTACCGAAGCGGACATGGAAAAGCTGACCGG
>DATGXM010000181.1:0-30114 GCA_035298985.1 Azonexus sp.
AACCTCGAAGAGGAAAGAGCTAAGACCATCGGCACCATCAATAGATTCCTGGAAAGCGGCCCTTCGGCATGCACCGATCATCCTCACCCCTTCTTTGGAAAATTTACTCCCGAAGAATGGGCGGTCTTCCAATGGAAACACCTGGACCACCATTTAAGGCAGTTTGGGGTGTAGGGAGGCTGCAAGCTTCACGCCTCACGCTTCACGCTCACTTCGAGCGAAGCGAGAAGTCTTTCCTTTACCCACCACTGCTGCTTGTCATTCCGAGCGCAGCTGTCATTCCGAGCGCAGCGGCGACGACCGCACTGGCATTGCTCTGCCTGGTCATGCCCTTGCGCGTGGTCGGGCCGATCTTCCATGCCGGCCTGCAGTCCGTTGGCCAGGCCAATGTCAGTTTCCGGAATACCTGCACGATGGCCGTCTCGATGTGCCTGGCCTTTGTCGTCGGCTGCCAGTTCGGATTGCTCGGTTTGGCGCTGTCCTGGGTGATTGTCTTTCCCTTGGTCTTCTTCTTCAACGCGTTCCGGGCGTCTTCCCATCTCGGGGTCACCCTTGCCGATATCCTGGGAGCGCTGTATCGACCGGTGCTGGCTTCGGCAGTGATGTACGGCAGCGTCTACGCCTTGCGTCCATTGCTGGATATCCCGTTGCTTGCCGTGCTGATACTCCTGATTGCCATAGGTGCAATCGCATACGTTTTGGCGACGCTGCTGATCAATCGGGCTGGGGTTATGGAAGCCCTACGCTTGTTTCGGCCGGCCGGCGGGCAGTAATAATTTGGTAATTCTTGGGTTGTGACGCATGACTTATAAAACGAAGGCGGTGGTGGTCGGCAGCGGTCTGAATGCCTTGGGTATCGTCCGCAGTCTGGCGGCGGCCGGAGTGCCGGTGCATCTGCTGTACAGCGATGTCGATGCCGCCGTGCATTCCCGCTTTGCCAGCCGGCAGAAGATAGAGCGTACCGATGGCCAGGCGCTGGTGTCTGCACTTCTGGAAATCGGGAAATCCGCGTCGGACAAGCCGGTTCTCTACCTCACCGAAGAAAAAACCGTCTTGACCGTTTCCGAACGGCGTGAGGAATTGCTTCCCTATTTCCGGATTGTCTTGCCGGCGCACGACACCTTGACGGCGTTGATGCACAAGCAGGGGTTTCAGCAAATGGCGGCTGAATTGCGGTCACCCATTCCCCAGGCGGTGTATCTGCGTACGGAGAGCGACCTGGCCGCCCTTGCCGGGCTGAAATACCCCTGCGTGCTCAAGCCCGCGGTCAAGGACTACGGCTACGGGGCAAAATTCCAGAAGGCGTACGTGGTACAGACCCCGGACGAGGCTGCCCAACTGTATCGCCAGATCGCGCCCACGCTGTCCGATCTGATCGTCCAGGAGTGGATCGAGGGCAGCGATTCGGACATCTATTTTTGCCTGCAGTACATTGCCGCCGATGGGGCGACCATCGCATCGTTTGTCGGTCGCAAAATCCGCTCGTGGCCACCCCGTATCGGTGGTACGGCCAGTTGTACGGCTGCCCCGGAATATCAGGAAAAGCTCAGCGCACTGACTACCGACTTTTTCCGGCAGGTCGGATTTGTAGGAATGGGAAGCATGGAGTTCAAGCGCGACCCGCGGGATGGCGAGTTTTATATGGTCGAGCCGACGGTCGGGCGGACGGACTTCCAGGAAGAGGTAGCCACCCTCCATGGCCATAACCTGCCTCTGGCGGCCTATTGCACGGAGATCGGGGTGGCATTGCCACCGGTACAAGCGGCGACCAGGCAGACCCTGTGGCGGGAACCGGTGACCGACCGATGGTCACTGGAACTGCAGCCTGATTTGCGCAATCCGGCCGGCGTGGCGATGGCCGATGCGTATTGGCGCTGGAACGATCCGTTGCCCGGAATGCAACTGCTTTCTGGCCGGATCGTCGATCGCTTCCGCTATCTGTGGAAGCGGCTAGTAAAGTAAGCACCAGGAGGCGGTCTTGCTTCGCCCGCAGACATGCAGATTGACGAACTTGAGTTTGCAGGGGCGTCATCCGCTGCCGTGCTCGTATTTTATGTGGCCGACGGCTTTTCGAGCGTGACCATGATCCACCCACGCAGGAAGCGCAGAAATTCGAATCGGCTCGTCAGCCGTTCGTAGCACATGCCCAGGAAGAACAGGAAACCATTGAACATCAGGTAGTTCGGATACTGGTTCAGGTACTCGAAGGAATTGATCTTCAGGCCGGCTGATTTGGCCAGGTGCGTCACATCGCTGTAGGTGTTGGTTCGGTAGGCAGTCGGAAAGGTGTCTTCTTCAGCGCGTCCTTCGACATTCTTGACGATACGGGCGTGGAAACGGTTGGGGACGAGGCGGGCCACCTGGGTGCCGTAATCCCACATGTTCGCGGTCAGGAAGACGACTTTGCCGCCCGGTTTGAGGATGCGGGAGAATTCCTTGTAAACCGCCGCTGGATCTTGCAGGTGTTCGAAGACCGAGCGCGACATGATGAGGTCTACACAGGAGTCTTCAATCGGAATATTGGCGAGGTCCGTGTTATAGGTTTCGATGGTCTCCGGCACACCGGTGAAGTCGACGAGTTCGACGCCGATCAGGCGTTTGGCCCGGCCAAGGTACTTGCGCAGGACAGGGGCGGTACGGCCACAGCCGGCATCGAGCAGGGTGCCGTTGGCATCCAGCAGCCGGTTGACGCGTTGCTCGAACACCCGGTAGGGATGATCTTCGTCCTTGTAGTGACGGTGCAGCAGTTTTTCGGCAAGAGCTGTCATGATGGTATGTCCAACGATGAAGTAGGTGAATGATCGGTGAAACGCTCATGTTCCGGTGTGGCGGTTACCAGGTTGTCGTTGCCATAGAGACGAAGAGGTGACTTGGTGGCATTCGACCAGTCGCGGCTTTCTTGAAATTTGCGAATGGCCAGATTCCACGCCGGATTGCGCAGTCGTTGCAGCAGGGATGGCCCGTGGCCGCCGTGCCACCAGTTGAGAACCAGTTCGCAGGCGGTGGTGGGCAAGTGTTCGGCGGGCTGGCGCTGGCGTACCAGATGGTCCTTGACGGCCATGTTTTCCAGAGCCCCGGTGGTTTGTCGCCAGACGCGCTTGAGATGGGTCTGCAAGTCCCTCAGTTTCCAGATCGACAGGGGGGTGAATGACCATGAGGCTTCCGGGGCGACCACGATGCGTGACGGGGTCCATGGGTGTCTGGCTGGGTCGAAATTGAAGTTCAGGACCGCGCCGAGCAGGGAGTCGACACGATAGAGGCCCATCGGCAAGCGAAATTCGCGCTGGCGGATTTCGTCCATGGCTTGCCTGGACAGGACGAACAGGTTGCCATGAAGCCCACCGGATGTCTGCATGGCCACTCCCTGCTGCCGGGCCGAGCGGCCAACCGAAGGCACACCGGTAGCTGCCAGGGCACCGGAATTGCCATTCAGCGCTCGTTCGAGCACGGCGAAAGCGTCGTGATTCGGCCGGGCATATCCATCGAGGAAGTAGAACAGTTGGGCGTTTCGTCTCAGGGTATGAAAGATGACATTCAAGGTCTGCGCCTTGTCGCCCTGTTCCAGGTGCCAGACATTGACCGTAATACCCGGGTCGGGCTCAGGTCGGCATTTTGCGAGTGCGGCGGCCAGACCCGTGGCCAGGGGCCGATTTCCATTGATCAGGACGTCGATGCAACTATCGGGGCCTGCCGCAATGATGGTGGCCTCTACGACATCGCTCAGTGTAGCCACGGACTCCCGGGCTGCCGTGATGGCAACTGCCCGATGGGTGGAGTGGCTACGCGTCTGCATGGTAACTATGGGACCAATACGGGTTCAGCCGCAGGCTTTGCCAGAGAGAGTGCGCAGCGTAGGGCAAAACGGTTCGGCGTACGATCCCAGGGGGTATATCGCGGGATCAGATACGGATTGGTGTCGATAGTCGCAACTCCCCAATCGGTGGTTGCCGCAGCACGAAAACCGGCCTTCTCGATTATCCGGAGATGAACTTGCCGCATGTCGGTGCGGGTATTTCCATTCGGATAGGCAAAGGAATGCACGGGTTTGTCCAGGAGCGCTTCCAGCTCGGTTTTTCCGTGCACGATTTCGTATTCGGCCTCCTCATCGGGGAGCGAATGCAATATCGGGTGCGTATGGGTGTGGGCACCGATCTCCATCCCTCCATTAGCAAGCATCTGTATGTCTTCTCGGCTCATCATGAGGTTCGGCTGGTCCGATAAATCGGATAGCTTGGCGATTTCAGCAGCCGTGATCTGACGTTCGGCGTGCGGGCGGTATTTAAGGGACTGCAGGATATTTTGGATCGTTTGTTTGCGCGCTGCCATCGTGTCGGTTGGATGTATACCCAAACCAAAACGGTCGAGATCGATGGTGTCCGTCTTGGTGTTTCGTACAGATTCAATGATGTCATCATTCCACATCCGCCCGCCACCGGTAAATGACGTTGCAATGAAGAATGTGGCCGGAACACCGTATTTTTTCAGGATGGGGTAGGCAACGGTTGCATTGTCCAGATAGCCATCATCGAAGGTGATACAGGCGGTAGCAGGGGGAAGCATCCCCGATTTGAGGAGGGCCGTGGCCTCGCCAAAAGTCATGACCTTGTAGTTGCGGGAAATGAACGCAACCATCCAGTCGAACTGTTCGGCACTTGGTTCTCCCGGCAGGAGTTCATCCGCTCGGCTTGGTATCCTGTGAAAGATGAATACCTGGAGTTTTTGCTTCGCCCCGGTTCCGGCAAGGAGTCTGAGTAAGGGTTTCCAGAGCATATGATCGTTGGAGTTGGTGAAAGTCGGATCCTGGTTTAAGGATTCACTACTTCGGCGTCTAGCTGGCGAACTGAAATAGCGCTATTTATCTGCGCTGGACTTTTGTTTCAGGTCTTTTGCCAAATCCTTCAAGGCCCGAGACTCTGGAACCTGCTCCAGACCTTCGTTCACCAGTTTGATGGCCTCCTGTCGCCTTCCTGACTGGTTCAGGTACAGCGCCCAATAGAGATAGGCTCGCCACGAAGCGGGATCGACGCGTATGGATTCCCGCAGTGATTCTTCTCCGGCCCGTGTATTGCCCACACGCAACAAGACTTGCCCCCTGACCGCCAGTATCTCGCCGAGGAGTGGCATTTCGGGCTGGGAGCGTTCGATGACGTAGTTAAGGTCGTTGACGGCGGTGTTGAGTTCGCTGGCCCGCAGTTCTCGGGTGATGCCATATCGATAGGAGCGAGCGATGCGAACCTGAGCCCAGCAGTAGTGGTGTATGGCCCAGTATCCCTTGCCCAGTTCGTTTTCCCAGTATTTGGAGGGGGTCGGCTCGTGTCGCGCCGATACCGCTGCCTTGTGCTTGCAGTAGTCTGGAAGCATGGCGTATTCGGAGTCGGTCATTTGCATTTCAGCAAATACGTGAGTAGCAAAGCCCAGGGAGGCGAGGGCGGTCAGAACGAAGGCTCTAGCTTTTGATGCCATTAGGAGGGTTTCCGATCCGGATGCGGGGGGAGGCTGATTGCGCAATGGTAAGCGGACTAGCCATTTTTTTGTCTTCATCCATGGTGGCTTTGACGAGTACCACGAGCGCCGCCAGATAATAGGGGAAGTCGAAATGCAGCAGGCCGAGGAAGGCGCCGCCGGTCGCGAAGCCGATGATGCTGACCTGGATCATGGCCATGAGTAGGGGAACCCATGTCTCGTATCCAGTACCCTTGGCTCGGCGCGCAAGTCGCGAAGCGGTTCGCCAGGTGGCTATGCCCAGCGCCAGATACATGAACAAGCCGGGGAAGCCGTGCTCACCCAAGGCCTGGAAGTAAATGCTGTGGGAGTCGAACGATTTGAACCATGGGCCTGGCGAATAAAGCTGGTAAAGAACGTCGCTGCCGATCCGGAATCCGCCGCCGATGATGGGACGGTCGAGTGCCATGTTCCAGATGGTTGCCCAGGTGTTGAGCCGACTTTGGGCCGAACCGTCTTCCTCGTAGGTGGATATGGTGTGCATCCGGCTGAACCATTCTTCGGGCATGAACATCAAGGCCGTAGCGAGCAGGCCTGAAAAGCCGATCCCCATCAATATTTTCCGGTCGCTTTTCAGGGTGAAAAATATCCCCATGCCGACAATGGCGACGAGGGCACCCCGGGAGTGGCTGCCGAGGATCGAAAATACGCAGCATGCCATCGCTGCCCAAAGGCCTCGCTGTAGCCAGGAGTTTGTCGATATTCTGATCAGGTAGTACATGAGCGGGATCAGCGTGACCAGGGCGAGCGCCAGTTCGTTGTTGCCTTCAATGAAGGTATCGGCCGGTCCCCATACGCGGAACGAGCCGCCGTGGATCATGGTGAAAATTCCGCCTTTGGTTCCGTAGAATCCGATGGAAACGACCATCACCCAAACTAACGCGATAATTTGCTCGCGGCCGCGCAGAAGCACCAGGGTGACGAGCAACATGAGTTGCGTCTTGAGAACCTGTTTCCAGGTCCAGTAGACCGCATCGGTATCCGGGTTGATCGCACTTTGTGCCGTGATCGACATCCAGATCACAAACATGACCAACAGAACAGTAATGGAGTTGACCGGGAAGGGCTTGCGCTGCGAACTGAACGGAACGACCAGCAGGATCGTTACCGCGGTGAGCATCGCAAAAGGAATGTCGAATGCAACCCCGTAGGCAAGGCGATGGGGCGACATCATGCTGACCCATGCCCAAGCCAGGGCACCCACATAGGGCCGGCGAAATATGGTTGGAATGAGTACGGCAAAAATTGCTATGAGTGCAATGTCACGCATGGGGAACGGTTTCCGGTGAGGGGGCGGTGCACTGTGTAGCCATGATGCGACGGAATAGGGCGACTTGGCAGTTCGATGTTTCTGCCCAGGAGTATTTTTCCGCGTATTGGCGGACGGCCTGGCGGTCGGGATAGCTATTGACCAAAGCGTGGAATGCCTCAAGGAAGGCAGCCGAATCGCGTGTGCGCATCAGACGGCCTACCAGTGAATTGGTCACGATTTCGGGTGTTCCACCGACTGGAGTAGAAATGACAGGGGTTCCACAAGCCATCGATTCGAGCAGGACGTTGGCCCAGCCTTCTCGGCTGGAACAAAGTACCAGCACGTCTGCCGCACTGTACCACCAGCGCAGATCGGTATTCGGTATCGGACCTGCAAAAACCACGCGGTCGCCAAGGTGCAAGCGGTTGGCTAGGCTTTTAAGTTCCCATTCCAGCGGGCCTTTGCCGACTATCACCAGGGTGACATCAGCGGGGAGTGACGTCATCGCCGAAATCGCGATATCGTGCCCTTTGAGTTCGACCAGATTGCCTACGGAAAGGATGATGCGGCGGCCCGCCAGACCTAGATGGCGGCGTGCTTCGTCCATCGGTTCCGGACGAAAGCGCTCAAGGTCTACGCCGTTACGAAAAACGTTCAGTTTGTCAGGAGCTGCACCAAGGCAGGAAAGCTTCTCCATTAGCGCATTACAGACGCCAATAGAGGCATGGGCAAGGGATGCGGTTTCCAGAATTCGCCTACGCGGTTTAGCGTAGTCAGAAATTAGGTTCAGGTCACTGCCGCGGGCAGTTACGACAAAGGGCTTCCCTATTTCGCGAGCAATGATGCCAGCCGCTATGCCATCGGGGTAGTAGTAGTGGGCGTCGATCAGGTCGAAATCAAAACCGTCGGCGATGAGTTTACGCACAGTGGATATGGCGCCATCGGCAAGTGCTTGCGGGGCCATGTTCATGCCGATTTTGGGCAGAAGGTAATAACGTGGGTGATGAACGGCAATGCCATTCCTGCACTCGAACTTTGGCGTGGCAGCGAAACGCCCGTATTCGCCGAATGCTGCGCCGGAGAAGGGAAACCAGGGAACAGGAGCCACCACCTGCGTTTCGACTTCGCCGGTTTTTAACAATTCGCGTAACCGTGTCTCTACAAAGATACCGTGCCCCGGTCGAGCCGAGCTTGGGTAAAGTGAAGAAAACAGGAGCGTTTTGATCGGGCGAGCCATAAGAAGTCGTCGAGATGGGCGTTTTAGGCACCGAAGCTCAAAGAGGCTTCTTGTTCAGCAGCCGAGTGTACGGCGCGATATAGTTGGCGACGCTATTTCGCCAGTTGCGAACATCCTCGACGAAACGGCGGCCATTGGCATGAAGCAAGGGCCAGTGCGCCGGCGAGGAAATCAATTCCTGAATGCTGGCGGCCAGTGCGCCCGCATTGCCCGCCTTGAACAGGATGCCATTGTGGCGGTGTTCGATGAGTTCCTGATGGCCGCCCACGTCGGATGCGACGAAGAGTTTTCCTTGTGCCATCGCTTCCAGCGGCTTCAGCGGCGTGACCAGTTCAGTCAGGCGCATGGAATGGCGCGGATAGGCGAGTACGTCGATCAGGTCGTAATAGCGATTAACTTCTTTGTGCGGCACGCGTCCGGTAAAGATAACCTTGTCGGAAATGCCTAGTCTCTGGGCTTGTTGTTTCAGATTGCTTTCTTGTGGCCCGCCACCGACCAGCAAAAGACGCGTCTCGGAGGCTTTGTCCAGGATGGTCGGAAAGCTGTCGAGCAGCAGATCCAGTCCTTCATAAGCATAGAAAGAGCCGATAAACCCGACCACCGTTTTCCCGGTCAGCCCCCATTTCTGCTGGAGTTCTGCGTCGGGTGGGCTGGCGAGTTGGAAGGACTCGATATCGACGGCATTCGGGATGACGGTCACTTTTTCAGCGGGAATGCCGCGTGCCACGATATCCGCGCGCAGACCTTCGCAAATGGTGAATACATGGTCGACCTGCCGGAGGGCATGGGTTTCGAGGGCGCGCGTGGCCCGGTAACGCAGGCTGCCTTCGTGGGTGCTGCCGTGGTCGACGGCTGCATCCTCCCAGAAGGCGCGGATTTCATAGACGACCGGTATACCGAGTTTACGGGCTACCTTGATGGCGGGCAGGGCGTTGAGCACCGGCGAGTGGGCATGAATGATGTCCGGACGAATTTCACGAGCGACTTCTTCGAGACGGTTTTCCAGCTGCTTCATCAAGGCGAACTCCTTGATGATCGGTAGCCGCGAGCCGATGCCGGCAGGAGCCGGCGTGCGGTAGAACTGCAGGCCATCTACCTCTTCAAGTGCAACCTTGGAGGCCCCTTGTTTAGGGGAGGTTAGATGGAAGGTTTGCCACCCCAGAGCGCGTTGTTCGCGGAGCAGGGCGGCTGTGCGGAAGGTATAGCCGCTATGCAGCGGGATCGAGTGGTCAAGGACGTGCAACGTACGGGTCATGCCTGCAACTCCGGCTCCATGACATTACGCAGGAAGGCCTCGAACATCAGCAATGCCCAGATCGAAGCGCTGTAGTCACGGGCACCGTTGTTGTGGTCAGTGACGAGTTGCTGCAGATAGACACGATTGAACCAGCCGGTATCGGCCAGACGCGAGCCGAGAATGGCATCCTGGACGCGTTGTTTGAGCGGGCCGCGGAACCAGCGGGCAAGCGGTACCGAGAAACCCATTTTGGGCCGGTAGAGCACGTCGTTCGGGAGATAGGGTTCCATCGACTTCTTGAGGAGATATTTGCTCTCCTGACCGTAGATTTTCTTCGACGAACGCAGAGTCGCAAGCCATTCGACCAGCTTGTGATCCATCAGTGGTTCGCGGACCTCCAGTGAGTGGGCCATGCTGGCACGATCGACTTTGGTATTGATGTCGCCGACCAGGTAGGTTTTCATGTCGAGATACTGGATCAGGGCCAGCGGGTCATCAGTGTCTGCCTTGCCGGCATGGCGCTGGAACACTTGCTGCGCGTCGTAGCCGCCCAGGGCGGCCTTGAAGCCGTCGCTGAATAGCTGCCGGCGCATCGGTGCGCGCAGGAGCGAAATGGAGTGAAAGTAACCTTCGACGGATGACCGGGCGATACCCTCGAAAGTTGTCTTGGCGCGGAAGACACGGGGCGCCCAATCGGCTTTCGGATAGAGTTTGCCGAGGGTGCCGAAGAGAGGACGGCGCAGGGCCAGCGGCAACGCCGAACGCATTTTTTCTTCCATCAGGTGCAGGCGATAGCGGCGATAACCGCCGAAACTCTCGTCGCCACCATCGCCAGAAAGGGCGACGGTGACATGCTTGCGGGCGAGTTGACAGACGCGATAGGTGGGAATCGCCGAACTGTCGGCGTAGGGTTCGTCGTATAGCTTGGCCAGGGTGTCGATCAGGTCGAAATCGTCGCTTTCCACGATATCGAGATGGTGGTTGGTGCGATAACGGTCAGCCACCATCTTGGCGAACTCGGATTCGTTGAAGGCCGGATCGGAGAAGCCGATTGAGCAGGTATTGACCGGTGCTTCGGACAGGCCGGCCATGATGGCGACCACGGCGCTGGAATCCACGCCGCCGGAAAGGAAAGCACCAAGCGGTACTTCCGAGACCATGCGTAATTTGATCGACTCTTCCAGGCGGTGCGTCAGTTCGGTTCGCGCATCGTGCTCGTTGATCGGATTGTCGAGCGTGAAACGGACATCCCAGTATTCTCGCGGTTCACCGACGGGCTGGCCACGGCGCAGCAGCAGGCTGCAGGCAGGTGGCAGCTTTCTCGCCTGTCTGAAGATGGCGCGCGGTTCGGCAACGTAGCCGAACGTGAAGTACTCCTCGACCGCGCAGGGATCGATATCGCGCTTCAGGCCGCCGTGGGCGAGCAGAGATTTCAGTTCGGAGCCGAACAGGAAGGTGCCGTCATCGAGCAGGGCGTAGAACAGCGGCTTGACGCCAAGCCGGTCGCGGGCCAGGAACAGGGTTTCGCGATTGCGGTCCCACAAGGCAAAGGCGAACATGCCGCGAAAGCGATCGACACACCGTTCGCCCCAGGCTTCCCAAGCGTGCACAATGACTTCGGTGTCGCTGCGGGTGTGGAATGCGTGGCCGAGCGCCTGTAGCTCGGGAATCAGTTCCTGGTAGTTGTAGATTTCACCGTTGAAGACGACGCAAACGCTGTTGTCTTCGTTGTAAAGCGGCTGCTGTCCGGTGGACAGGTCGATGATCGACAGGCGGCGATGGCCAAGTCCGATGCCGGGCTCGATATGCAGTCCCCCCTCGTCGGGGCCTCGATGGAACTGCGATTCGTTCATGCGATTCAGGACGGTGCGGTCGATCTCGCGCTTGCCCCGGGTGTCGAAAATCCCTGTGATTCCGCACATGGCTTCTGGTTCTCAGTTGGTGTTGAGTTGCCGCATCTTTCCGTAGAAAAGGCGGTCGTAGAGTTGCTGGTAATTGCGGACCATGGCGTCCATGCTGTAATTGTGTTCGACAAGCCGCCGTCCATGTTGCCCCATCGTTTGGGCGATTTCCGGTTGCTGGGCAAGCTCGATCATGGCGTTGGCCAGATCGACGGGGTTGGAGGCGGGAACTAGGCGGCCACTCCGTCCTTCTTCAACGAGTTCGGGGTTGCCGCCCACGGCCGTTGCAATGACCGGCAAGCCCGTTGCCATGGCTTCGAGTATGGTATTTGAAATTCCCTCGGCAATCGATGGCAGGACAAAACAATCGAAGCCACGCATGACATCGGGAATGTCGCGGCGCTCGCCCGGCAGCCAGGCCAGATCGGTCATTCCGGCGCCTTTCAGTATCGCTTTCGACTCTTCGCGTAACGGGCCGTCGCCAACCATGATGAGGCGCAGTCGATTGCGCAGCGTCGGCGCTTGCCGCATGGCCAGAACGAAGGCCTTAGCCAGATTGGTTTGATCCTTGACGGTCTGCATGCGGCCAGCGGTGCCGACAATCCAGTAATCTGCGCCATTAAAGGGCGAATCGGGGATGGGCTGCCGGTGTTGGGCAGGATGAAATCGAATGGCGTCTACGCCGTTGTAAATCTGTGTCACGCGATGAGGGGAAATGCCGACGGGATGCATCAGATAGTCGGCGAGATCGCGCGAAAGCGCTATGTAATGCTTCACGAACGGGCTATAAATCCGCCTGATCCACTGGCATTTCTTGTTCGTCCCGTAGTAATCCCCGACATCCCGGCCGTGTTCCCCATGAATGCGTACAGGAATACCGGATAACAAGGCCGGGACCTGTGCTTCCAGAGCGGCAAGGTTACGGGTATGGACGATGGCAGGTCTGATTTTCCGGAAAATTTTGAACAGCTGGGGGTAAATCCAGAATACATGCCCTGGAGGCTTGTTCAGCGCAATGAATTCCACATCGGCACGGTTGATCCGCTGCCGGAAGTCCGTGATTTCGGTCAATGCGATGACGGCGTGGCGATAGGCGGACTCCGGCATGTGATTGATCAGGTTCACGATGCCGTTCTCGAGCCCTCCCGTATCGAAGCGGTGCATCACATGCGCGATGAGAGGACGTGTGTCCGTCATGGTGTTCGAGCTCTTGCCAAGGAAAGAGATACGGCCTCAGCCATGTCTTCGCTGAATGCCGTAAGGGCCTGTTCTCCGTTAGCTTTGGGTGCGTAGAGTATTATGACGGCGGAATCGTCGCCCTGGCCGCTGAGCATGGACCATGCCGTCAGGAATTTTGCCTTGATGTCGTTAGTGGTCAGATGACCGTTGATCCAGTACCACTGCCAGGCAATATAGCGATCGTCGGTAGTGCCCGATTTGTGCATCAACTCGAAAGTCTTGACGCGCGAAATGCTGGGGATGTTGGCTATATTCAGGTCCCCGCTGGAAGCTATTTGCCACTTTGGGTTAGTCGTCGGAACCAGGACGTTGGTTGATGTGACAAGCTTTCGTTCAAAATCCTGATTTCGGTAGTAGGCAACATAGAGCGCTGCTTGGTGGTCGGCAGACTGGTATGCCTGGTGTAGTTCCGCGGAGGGCTGATCGAAATGCGGTTGAAGATCGACGAAATGAGGGATAGCTTGCCAAGAGCCCACTGCCGCTGGTGCCACGAGGCGAGGAGACGATTTGATATTTAAATTCTGGACCCGATCTTTCAACAGCGGCCCGATGCCAGCAACGAGCAGAATTGCGAATACCGGTCCCCATAGATGAGTGCTTTGAGGAGTTGCTCCCGTTGCGGAGTTGGGTTTTGCTACCTGATTCGCTTGCGTGTCCGGCTCCGCCCAACGCATACCAATCGCAAACATGATGGCAATGACGACGCCAAAGAATATCCAACCGTAGATCAGGTGGTCGACCCCAACAGCCAGCTTGTTGCCGGAAAGATGACCCAGCATCACGATCATGTAGGCACGCAGCCAGTTGGCGATGATCGGCACTAGAATGGAGATGGCGACGAATATCAGGCGGCGCTTGAGCGAGGTGTAGGTCAGGTAGGCAAATAGTGTTCCGATGGTCAAGGAGGCGATCAGGTAGCGAATGCCGCTGCATGCCTCGACCACTGACCAGTTTCCACTGGGGATGACGAAATTTTGCCCTTCCCGATATACCGGGATGCCGCTAAACCGGACTGCAATAACCGTGAAATCGGCTGTCCATTCCATCAGTCTCGGCATCAGGAAATCGCCGATGGGAACAGCGAAAAACAAGAACAGGAAAGGAAAGGCGAGTTCCCTGCTGATCGACTTGCCGAGCAGTGTGACGCAGCAGAGTACAGCGATGGTTACTACCGAGAACTGAGTGAGGGCGTTCACCGCGGTTAGTTCGCCCAGAACCCAGGCGAATACCGCGAGAGCCAGTGGTGCTAGCGGCCAGAGCCATACCTGCGGCGTCATGTTTGCTATCCGGTGACGAGATCCCCAGACGATCCATGCCGATATCATCGGAACCAATAAGCCATGGGTGTATGTTTCCGAGCGCCACCAAATCTCGGCCATCGCGGCAAGGGTCCCGCGGTAGCTGTAGCCGACGATGGCCAGAGATAGCGCAATGAGCGCCAGTGTGGTTTGCCAGACTTGGGTTAGTGATTTGGTGCCAATTCTAGGGTTCATAGCAACCCCTGACTGCTTGCTGCGGAAGGTATTGGTCCATACCGGAGAGATGAGCTTCCCAACTGTAGCGGGTCAAAACGCGTGCTCGGGCCCGGTAACCGATAGTCGAAGCCGTTTCCGGTGCGTTGAGCAGTCGTTCGATCTCTGCGATGTACTCATCAGGAGTCGATGCCGTCAGCAGTTCTTCGCCCTGGATCGCATCAACTGCACCTGCACATTCTGTTGCGGCAATGACCGGTTTCGACATTGCCATGGCTTCCAGAATCTTGTTCTGAATGCCGCGAGCGATGCGTAGCGGTGCAACCACGATGGCCGCATGCTGCAGATAGGGGCGAACATCGGGGACGGTGCCGGTTACCGTGGTGTTTGAATCGGCAAGCCCAAGTACTTCTTCAGTCGGACTCCTGCCTACGATGTAGAAGCGCAACTTGGGCCAACGCGCTTTGAGTCCAGGCAGGACAGTCGCCGCAAACCAGCGAACAGCATCGATGTTCGGGTGATAGTCCATGGCGCCGGTAAATACGAGAGGTATCTCGTCGCCGGAATATGGTGAAGGAATGTCGTCGCTTGGGGAAAAATAGTCTGCGTCGACACCGTTACAGACAGCATCTACACGGACCGAACATTCCGGTGCGAGTCTGCTGAACAGGGCAACTTCGGCATCTGTCACAAAGAACGAACGGTCGGCCGAAGCGGCAATATGGCGCTCATAGTTCAGCAGGCTTTTACCTTCACGCCGATAGAGCCAGGACATAGGCCATCGATGGTTTGGGGCGTATTGAGTCCATTTTGCGGAGTCCACGTCGACAAAATCGACGATCCTGGGCAGGCGTGGCAGGCGGTCAATGTATTGCGCCATGGCGGAGCAAAAAACCACGGCGGCATCAATTTTTTCCGAGCGGCAGGTCTGATCGACCCATTTCTGCAATCCGGCATCCCGGTAGTAGCGCAGCGTGAGTGGCTCTCCTGCCAGCAGGCCGTTTAGACTGCGGACTTTCGCAAAGCGCGGATTGAGATGGGCGACGTGGAGGTCGCGGCAATAGCTTCGGACGGTTTCGATGTATTGAATATCATCCGGATCGTCTACAAAGGTGCCGAGAAACACCTGATGTTGGCTGGCGAGGTGCTTGAGCAGGTGAAACGATCGGACTTTGTCGCCTTTATTGGGCGGGTAGGGCAGGCGATGAACAAGATAAAGAATGTTTGCCATGGCTAGCCCAGATTTCGCACGACATGAGGTCCAATCATGTTGGCAAGCCCAATGGGCATGCGGCGCCACGCCTCGATGAAGAGCTTGTATTTGGCGTTTGACGGATTATTCTGTGGAATGCTGTCACGTTTATAGAGGCAATATTCGTAATGCAGTGCTTGGGGTTCGAAGCCCCAGTTTTTTTTGAATGCGTAAGGACCTGTTCCCACCTTGCTGCGACCGTAGTCGAATATCTTTATGCCGCGCTCGCAACTGCGGCGCATCAATTCCCAGTACTTGAAATCGTTGGCTGCCAGGCTACGCGCAGCTTCGTCATCGCCTGCGTAATAAGGCAGTACCTCGTCACGGAAATAGAATGAAAGGACGCTGCTGAGCGGTTTTCCGTCCAGCGAAGTAACCGTCATTATTTCGCAATCGTCGCCGAAAAGCCGGAGAAGGGTATCGAAATAGCGTTTGGGTAACGCTGGTGTGCCATGGCGATGCACGTTATCGGCAAACAGGGCAAAAAAACGGTCGCTGGTGCAGTCAAGTCCGCTCACCAGGCCGTTATTGATCCCTTTGCGGACCATGGCTCGCTGTTTGCGCGGGATGGCCAGCATGTTGGCTTCCACGTCGGGCAGAATTTCTTTACGGAAAGTAACGTAGAGATCCTGGGTCGGCCATTCGGCATGCCTGGGCATCAAGTTACGGAATTCAAGATGTTCGACATTGAGTTCACGCGCCAAGTCCTGTGCGGCGTTTTCAAGCAGCGCGACCGCATCAGTGTTCTTTGCCGCAATCCCGGCATAGACCGCAAACGGCAGCGAAACCAGGGCATTGCCGAACAGGAGGCTTTTGACGTGGGCCAGGGGCAAGACGCCGAGAATTTCACCGTTCTGCTCGGCAAACATAAAGTAGGTCGGGTGGCGGAATACATCCCGCAGGATGATCTGCCATTCGGCACGATGGAAGAAGGTCGCCTCGGAACAAGCGAAGACAAAGGCGTTCCAGCGACGGATGCCTTCTGCATCAGAGGGGGTAAGCCGTTTGATTTTCAAGGGTATCAGGTGTTATCAAGAAACAGTTGGTCCATCCGGCACCACGAGAAGTCGCTAAATAGCCGATGTAAGCGCTGTTCCATGCGATGGATATTCACATAGTGGCGAAAACGGGTTTTTGCACCAATGCCCGGTATGCGCGGTTGCCCAATATCGACTTCCCAAGGATGAAAATAGAAAACTGCCGGTATTTGGTCTGCGCGATTGATGTGCTCGATCATCCAGCGTGAGAGGCCGTAAGGGATCAACCGGAAGTACCCACCACCGCTGGCCGGCCAGTTTCGACTGAAAAAACGCAGCGTCGTAGCCGGTATCTCCAGGAGTTTTCCCACCTGATGAGCATGTCGTGGTGCGTTTGGCATCCCATAGTGATCGTGCCGGATGGGGTAGATACTGGAACTGTAGCGATAGCCAGCTCTTTCCAGGCATTCGAAAGCCCACGGATTGTTCTCGCCAATGGAAAAACTCGGTGCCCGATAACCTTTAACTTCACTGTCGGAAAGGTCTTCCAGTATCAGTTTGGCCACATTGACGTCAGCAAAGAAACTGTCCGGCGTTTGATCAGTCGCCCGTTCGTGGCCATAGCCATGGCTGGCTATCTCGTGACCATTAGCAATGATTTGCCTGACAACGTGCGGGTAGCGCTCTGCAATCCATCCCAGTGTGAAAAAGGTTGCCTTGGCGCCATGCTCTTCCAGCATGCCGAGAATGAGGTCAACGTTACGTTCGACCCTGCACTCGCGAGTTGCCCACTCCGATCTAGGGATATGGGGGGCAAAGGCCGATACCTGGAAGTAGTCCTCCACGTCGATCGTGAGTGCATTACGCGTAACTGCAGCGGCCATGGCAAACCGTTCCTGTGTCAGCGATGCTTTGCCATCAGCCAGGTGGCGAGGTCTGCCGCGATTCTCTGGGCAGCATGGCCATCCCAATATTCCGGTGTGCGCCCGCTCTTGCCATGCCCGGCCAGAATTTCCGATGCATGAGCTCGAATGGAATCGACATCACGGCCCACCATGGTGTTTGTGCCCTGTTCGACGGTGATGGGGCGTTCCGTATTGTCGCGCATGGTCAGGCAGGGAATACCCAGTGCCGTTGTTTCTTCTTGCAAGCCACCGGAGTCGGTGAGAACAATCCTGGCTTTCGCCATCAAACCGAGCATCTCAAGATAGCCCTGCGGCGGAAGAATGATCATCCTGTTGCGATCGATGAGATTTTCCAGTTCGAAGCGCTCAATGTTGCTTTTTGTGCGGGGGTGAAGGGCGAAGATCAAGGGCAGCGAACCGGATATTTCGCGCAACACAGTCAGTAATGACTTGAGAATAGCTGGGTCATCGACGTTTGACGGGCGGTGCATGGTCACGATGCCGTAGCCTTGCTCACCGTGTATGACTGTGGGATCTATGCCGTTAGCCTTGAGCGTTTCTCCCGGATTGCGTGCAACATCGAGATTGCTGAGGAGCGAGTCGATCATCACGTTTCCGACGAAGCGGATACGTTCTTCGGCGATACCTTCCCGCATCAGGTTGTCGGCTGCACTGCGCTCTGTTGTGTAGAGAAGGTCGGCAATCTGGTCGGTCAGGACGCGATTGATTTCTTCCGGCATGGCTCTGTCGTAGCTGCGTAAGCCGGCTTCGACGTGGACGACCGGTATGCCTTTCTTGACGGCAACCAAGGTGCAGGCCAGTGTTGAATTGACGTCGCCGACGACAAGAACGCAGGAAGGGTTATGCTCGTCGATGACGGGTTCAAAACGGCGCATGACTTCTGCGGTTTGTACTGCATGCGTTCCGGAGCCGACTTCCAGATTGATGTCCGGTTTAGGAAGGCGAAGATCCTCAAATAGCTTGTCGCTCATCTCCCGGTCATAGTGCTGACCGGTATGGACCAGCAGCGTGGGAATGGCTGGAACATTCGTGCCAAAGGCGCGCAGGATAGGTGCCATCTTCATGAAATTCGGTCGGGCACCGACAACACATATCACCGGGCCGAGCGCTCGTGGCCAGCATTTAGACATCAGATTTTTCCTTGTTGAGTAGCGGCTGGAGCAGGGCGCTATTTGACTTGAATACTTGTTCCAGAAGTGACAGCGTCGTGCTGTTTATTCGTTCTAGTTGGGCCAGACTATTTTCAAGCCTGGCTAAACGCTCGGAAACATGCTCTGCGTTTAGCGTCGCGATCAACTGGTGTGGTGGCTGTAAATTGGAAGTCGGCGCCGCAAGCGGGTTCATCACTAAATTGGCATCGTGATTTTCCAGCGAGGACTGGGAAACTATCTGGGTGGGTCCACCGATGGTTTCTTCAAAAATTTCCTTGGCTACTTCGTCAACATCGTTTGCATCAAACGATTTCTGATTGTTCAGGAAACCAAATAGCAACAAGCGATCGCATACCGAATTTATGCGTCGCGGAATCCCGCTGCTTGCCTTGAAAATGGCCTCATATGCAGCAGTCGATATGGCCGGCAATCCTTCTTTTGCACCCGCCAGCTTCAGGCGGTGCTCGATGTAGCCTTGCGTTTCCGTCACGTCCAGCGGGCCTATATGACAAGCTGCAATTACCCGCTGGCGAAACTGCATCATATGGGGGCTTTGCAGTATTTGCCGAAACTCGGGCTGGCCAATCAGGAAACTCTGCAGCAGAGCCTGATTTCCATATTGGAAATTGGATAGCATCCGCAATTCTTCGACGGCACGCGCGGTTAGATTCTGTGCTTCGTCGACCACGAGCAGGCACCGCTTTCCCTTGGTTGCCATGCTGATCAAAAAGGCTTCCAGAGACATTAAGACGTCGGATTTGGCTACGTCCTTGGTGCGCAGGCCAAAAGCCGCACCGACCAGGCGCAAGGTGTCATCGGCGTCGAGTTGGGTGCTAACCAATTGGGCGGCAACAACCTTTTCAGCATCCAGACTTTCAAGCAGACCGCGAACTATCGTTGTCTTCCCGGCGCCTACTTCGCCGGTAATGACAATAAAACCTTCGTTCTGGTGCATGCCGTATTCAAGGTAGGCTTGTGCCCGGCGATGCTGCTTGCTGCTGAAGTAGAAAGTTGGATCAGGGTTTAGCTGGAAAGGCTTGCTCTTAAGCTCAAAGAAAGACTCGTACATACGTTAGTAAATGAATGAAAGAGTGCCAATCACGGCATTTTCGGTATACGGACTGCCCACCGTATCAAACTTGGTGTGGCGTACCGTTAGCGTGCCCGTGGTTTTAGGACCAAGTTTGGAAACCAGACTTCCCTGATACATCGTTGTCGTGACTTTTTGAACCGTACTTCCTGCGCCTGTACTGTCCTGGCGTGAGGCCATCACCGTCGCATTGGATTGGCCCGTCAGTTGATGGGACAGGTTTACGGTTATACCGCGCTGCTTGATGCTATTGGTATTGTTGGCGAAAAAGTCGTCACTGACACTATCGCTGGCCAAAATGCTCTGGTTTTCACTGCGGTTGAACATCACGGTGAGCGTATTTCGGGCTCCTTGCATTGCCAAAGCCAGTTGTTGCCTACGCTGGATGGTGGCTCGTGAACTGAGGAAGCTGCTGGTTACCTGCGTATTTCCCGGGATGCCGGTTGAAACGATGGCTTGGTTTGCGCAGAGAGTTGCCACGGTATCCAACTGAACGGGATTGGAATACTGGCTGGCGTATTGCTGGCTACAAATCTGTTTGAAAAGATCAAATATGGTTCCTACGCCAACCGTCGCAAACTGATTGGGCAGAACCGAAACATCTCTCGTGTCGGAGAAGCTGATACTGCTTAATGGAAAGCGATGACTGAAGCTGTAGCGATGACCATCGCCGAAAAAACGCTTTTCCTTGAACCCTGAAATCTGCGTACGTTCTGTCGGGGTCCAATCGAAACCATAGCCGTGGGTGGTGTGCGTGACCTTGTCAGGCGATGCAAAATTATTTGCTTCTTCCCCACCACTGGCGGTGAGTCGGAACTGCGGAATTAGAGTATAGGTCGCGGAAGCATATAGGCGCTCGGAATCTGTCTGGCGCCCGCGACTATAATCGGCTGTCTGTTTTGAGGCATCCAACGACCAGCGCAGGTTTTGGAACGGGGTACTACCGCGCAATTGGCCCATCCATTCCGACGTCTCGATATCGGAAACATTTGACGCGCTGGCTTGTGTCGTAGAGTAGTTGTAACGAAGCAGATAGTCAGCAAGGCCAGCCATTTGACCGCGGACATAGGGCGATACCCTGTAGGTGGACGTCTCGGTCGAGTTGCTATTGATGTTGGAGGTCCCTGGAGATTGCGTTCCAAAGGCAGATATGGCCTGCTGAGCAATCACTCCGCTGAAATCGAGAAACAGCCATTCCGAAACTGCTTCCAGAGTACCAAAGGTATTCAGTTGATTCTGCGTCCGGCTATACCCTGATGGAGTAGTATAAAACTGCCCGCGTAAAGTGTAGTCAAAATAAGCTTTCAATCGGGCAGTCCGAGCGTCAATATGAACTCCCGGAGCCAATTCGGTAATGAAACCGCTTTCTTTGCTGCCATTGGGACTCCGCACCAGTGATACGTTATCGCTCCATGTTTCTGATAAAGAGATACGCGGCTTAATCACAAACGCACGCCCATCACCTTCGCCGGGATTACCTTGGGAAAAAAAAGCCGGCATTGCAGGATTTTGGGCAGCATCCTGTGCGTAGAGGGGGGATGAAAAAACTAATGCGGTGACAACCGCATATTTTAAATCTCTAGGGAAAGGAGCTTGGTCAAGCTTCATGGTGTTGCCCATATCCGTAGCCATACCCGTAGCCATACCCATCCGTTTTGTCGGAACGAACTTGATTGAGCACCATCATTTTCAATGGGCAAGCCTCTATGGTCGTAATAGCCTGTTTCACTGCGGCTTGTGCAGTATTTTCAGCATTGACGACAACGACAACCTGACCCATATGAGTAGCGAGCACTCGGGATTCGGTCGTCAGCAGAAGCGGCGGCGAATCAAAAATAATGATGCGATCACTATAGCGGCGGGACATATCTTCCAGCAGGCGATTCATCGTGTCGCTGGCTAATAGTTCCGTTGCCCGTGAATGTGGGCTGCCACTTGGCAGAATCGACAATTTCTCAATGTTTGTTCGTAGCAGCGCGCCGGAAATGTCCAATGAATTGTTACTCAGGACATCTAGAAGCCCATTGCTCGGGGGGAGACCCAGCATGTTGAGAACCGATGGGCGAGCAACGTCGGCATCGACGAGCATCACCGTGTTATCCATTTCCATCGCAATACTGATGGCTAGGTTGATGGCAGTAAAACTCTTTCCTTCACCCGGCAAGGCGCTGGTGACCATGATCAGATTGCCGTTTGGTACAGCCGAATCACCACGTCCCATGGCATTGGCAATCAGCGGACGTTTGATAACCCGCAATTCATCTGCAAGTTGATTGCGTGCTACGTTAGGCACCAGGAGTCCGGATGCAGCGATTGCTTCCAGATTCAATACGACGGATTTGCTCGAAGCTGCGCTGTCGCCATCCGACCGCCCTTCAATAATTTTTGGTTCAGGTTTTCGATCCCGCTCTACAACTGGCTCAGTGAAGAGTGCAGATGGAGATTTATGAATGGGTTTATCCACATGCTTCAGCGTTGGCTCAGCTTTGGCCTGTTCCTGCGGTAGTTCTACTCCTGCTTGACGGAGTTGCTCAAGGCGCTTGGCCGCTTGTTCAATTAAACTCATCAGACGACCTCAGTTTGCACGTTGAGCGAGGAAAACGAGCGTTCCAATCCCTGTTAGATAAGCGACCAGGAGCCCAGACAGCGCTATCAGAAAACGCCGAAGACTGGCTCGCTCTTGTAACTTCCGTGCTTCATTTTGAATCAGGGACACCGAACCTATGACTGGAAGGTCGATGGCATCACGCAAGGTTTTACTATCAAAAAAGACCGGACGAATCTGGCTTGCAGCAAAGGCAACGAAAGTACCCCCCACAACCGCCAGTAGCAAACCCAAGGGCAAGAGCATTAGGCGATTAGGGGCCACCGGCTTATTCGAGGAGCGCGGCGGGTCTATCAGACGAAAATCGGCCATAGACCCTGCAGTGTCAAGATCGACAGTTAATTCAGCTGAGTCGCGCCTAGCCACAAGCTGCTCATAATTTCGCTTGTCAAGTTCATAATCACGATTCAGTTGAGTAAGTTCCGCTTCCAACTGGGGTTGATTTTTCATCAGACCGGTCGTGCGTTTGTATCGTTCTTCGTATTCGTTCACTCGCGCACGTAATGAGGCGGCATTCGCTTCCGCTTCCGCCAGCGAAACTTTCAATTGCTGGTAAACCGGATTGTTGCTGACTGAGGCTCCGGGGTTGGCAGCCGCAAATTTTTTTCGAGCCTGGATTTCCTGACGTTTTTGTTCTTCCAGATCTTTAATGAGGCGGCGCGTACCGACCACGTCAGGATGCTGCTCGGTATAGCGCTGAAGCAGTGTGTCGAGGTTACGCTTCTGGGTGTCGATTCGACCGTCAATTTCGGGAAGGGAAACGCTAGAGTCGCCAACTGATGAGTCGGGAAGCAATACCGGTTCTTCTCCAGCGATTTGGCGACGCAAGGCATCACGCGATTGTTCGGCCTCACGGAGTTGCAGGCGAGCAGCACTAAGTTGATTTGTCAGATCGCTTAGACGGTCGACCCCGCTTTTACCTTCGGTGGTTGCAAGTTCTATATTTCGGAGTTTGAATTCTTTTAGGCGATTTTCTGCACTCTCAAGTTTCTTCTCGTAATTCCTGATTTGCTCCTCAAGGAATTTACGCGCGGAGTCGGTGTCTTGGCGCTTATCCCCGAGGCTAGACTCGATAAATATCGAAACCAGTGCCTGCACGACACGCTGCGCTTTTGCTGGATCAGGATCTCGATAAGATATCGTGTAGAGATTGTCTCGGCCGATTCCTTGGATTTTTAGCGTGGTTGTCAAGTCCTCAATCAATGCCTCCTGCTGACTTTTGTTCTTGATATTCAAGTCCAAGTCTGCCATGCGGATTAGTTTTTCGATATTCGGACGACTGATTAGTGTACGGCTCAACATCATGATCTGCTGTTCGATATTGGGCTGAACGGCGAGGCCGGACATCAAGGGGCGCAATATGGACTGCGTGTCGACATAAATGCGGGCCGATGCTTCATATTGGTTGGGGATGCGCAATATCACTCCGGCAGCCACCGCGCCAATAATCCATGCGGTAAGCATCCCCAGGCGCCTATGCTTCCACGTCGCCCGCAAGACAGTGAGTGCCTGACGAAGAATTTCTTCCATCTAAAAACTCAAAATTAAAGCCCCTGCTGCACAGAACAGGGGCGAATTGAAAGAAACATCCAAACTCAGAACCAGCTTTGCGGAATGATTACCACATCACCCGGTTTCATCTCGACGTTGGCGGAAACATCACCGTTCTTAATGAGATCTTTGAGACGTATCCGGTATTGAGCGTTGTTTTCCGAGGTGCGCAATATGGTGGCACGATTACCGTCCGCGAAATCGGTAATGCCACCAACGGCAATCATCACGTCAAGAATGGTCATTTTTTGCTTGTAGGCCAAAATTTGTGGTTTTGCGGCTTGTCCAACGACGCGAATTTGTTCGCTATAAGGCCCCACGAAACCGGTAACAATCACTGTTACGACGGGGTCACGGATGAATTTTGCCAATTCTTTTTCAATGTCTCGTGCAAGCGCAGTGGAGTCCTTGCCCATTGCTTGCAAGTCATCGATCAAGGGGGAAGAAATCTTCCCGTCGGGACGAACCGGAACGCTCATGGACAACTCCGGATTGCGCCACACGACAATGTTAAGGGTGTCGCCCGGACCGATCTTGTAGCTGTAGTCTGCCGTGGCAGCGTTCATGGGGGCATCATGCCGGGAGGCGCAGGCTCCCAGGGCCAAGGTGAGAGCGACTAAAAGCCACTTCGCCAAAGAGGTCTGTTGTTTGAAGAAACGGATCATGATCATTTCCTTGGTTAAGTCGCACACAGGTATCAAGGTTATTAAGCGCTGGACATAATCATAGCGGATTATGAGATAGATTGCCGTCTGGAGCGGAATAGCGCGCGGAAGTATTTCACATCTCGGGAGTCAAATGCCCGAACGCAGCGCATCTCCGATGTCCAACCTGGATGCTCGTCGAGCCGGGAGGATGGTGGCAAATATACACGCCAGGAAGCCTATGGTGCCGGCAGTAATTATCGATGCCGGTTCCAAGCGTATTTGTGCAATGTAGCCTATGTTGGCGTTGGGGGGCGGGGGCATGGGAATGCCGATAGCCGAAATTGCCAGAGCCAAGAGCAAACCAGCAAACATCCCTATGGCGGCTCCCATGATGCCCAAGCACAGGTTTTCCATGATGATGAGCCGGAAAACGGTGGCGTTTGAATCGCCGATCGCCAGCATCGTCCCGAACTCCCTTGTGCGTTCGAACAGGGTCATGTTCACACTGTTGGCGACGCTCAGCAAAACCATGACAAGAATGATCAACCGTAGAACGCCAAACTGCCGATCGTATAGTTCCACCGTTTTTTCGTAGAAATCGGAAAGCCTATTCCAGGCTGTCACGGTATATCCCTTGGCCTGGAATTTTGCTTGCATGGCTTCGGTGATTTGTGCAGTGGATTCAGTCTGCGTGAGGCTAACTACCACGAGGTGTACCGCATGGGTATCCATCAGCGTTTGGGCGCTGCTCAAAGGTATGCGTATCGCTCTTGCGTCAAACTCTTTCGAGAAACTTTGAAAGACTCCGACTACCTCGAAGTCGAGGGTGTTCACTGCGCCCTGCGACAGGGTAGCCAATAAAGTGACGCGATCTCCCAGATTCAGGCCTAGCGCCTTGGCGACACCTTGCCCAACGATAATGCCATCCTTGTCCGATTCCTGAAGTGCCCGCCCTTCCACGAACTGAAGATAGCTTCCCAACTTGTTTTCAAGATCCGGCTCGACCCCCTCGCCGATTATTCCAAGATCGCGCCGACCATTGTTCAGGGTCCCACTAAAGGTCAGGCGTGCCGCAACAATCTCTATCTGCGGTGCGGTTTTCCGGATTTCAGCCTTGAGCTCTTGCGGGTCGGCAATCAGGTATTTTTCCGGATTACGGTTTTTCCCTTCGCCATAGCCAATTTTCGTGATCTGGATATGGCCGGTCTGAGAGTGGATGATGGCTTCGCCAAGTTGAACGAAGATGTCTTGAATGAAGCCGCCTGCCAGAATCAGGCTTGCAACACCAAATGCGATTGCCGCCAACGTTGCAGCCGAGCGTGCCCGGTGCCGAAAAACGTTTCGAATGGCGAAGAGCAGATGAGACGAGGCAACGCTCATTGGTTGGTCCTCAGTGCATCGACGATGTTCATATGGCTCGCTTTCCAGGCGGGCATGATGCTGGCGAGCAGCGTGGTCGTAAATGCAAGGGCCAAGCTGTCAAAGGCAAGCGTTCCGTTCACCAATATCTGTCCTGTATAACCTCGAATCATTCCGGGGGGCGGTGGCATGGGGATGCCAACCGCGGATATGGCTAAAGACAGTGCATACCCCATTACCAGACCCAGCAATCCGCCAGCTATCCCAATCATGCATCCCTCGAGGATAAACATCCCGAGTATTTCGGAGCGACGAACACCGATAGCCAGACTTGTTCCTATTTCCGTGGTGCGCTCCAGAACACTCATGGTCTGCGTGTTGGAAATGGTCAGTATGATGATCAGTCCAATGATGAACTTCACGACATCAACTTGTTTGGAGAACAAGGTGACTGTTTTGTTGTAGAACTCAGCCAGTCTTTGCCAGGTTGCCAGTTCAAATCGACCATCTCCAAGCTTCGTTTTGAGCGAATTGGCGACGTTTGTTGTGTTCTCGGTATCGTTAAGAAGGGCGATCCACGCTGTCGCCCCATCAACACGCATCAGTTTTCTGGCGATTGGAATCGGGATTCGCAGCGTGTTGTCGTCGTACTCCTTCGAGATGGTGGCAAAGGTGCCTGCAACCCTGAGTTCGACGGCATTGGGGCTGCCTTGAGCAGAAGTTGCCAGAAGTACGATGGTATCGCCAGGCTTTGCGCCTATGCTCTTGGCCAAGCCTTCGCCTAGCAGAGCAGCGGGTTCGTTTGCCGTCTTGAGATCGTTGCCGTCGATCAGGCTGATACGGGTGCTGATCGAGCGCTCGCCTTCCGGATCGATTCCTTCTCCAATGAATGGAACCGTGGCATCTCCCAAACTGAGTAATCCACTGAAGGCCAGACGTGGGGTTATGGTCTTGACCCCCGGTTCCTGCTCGATTACTTGCTGTTCCGCAGAGCGGATGGGAAGCAAGTACTTGTATGGGTCTGCTATCCCCTTGTCGAAATAGCCTGGCCGAACGATCTGTATGTGACCAAGTTGAGAATGGATCGTAGCTTCCCGCATGTCCTGAAATATCCAGGCGATAAAGCCTCCCGCCAGAAGGAAAGCTATAACACCGCCCGCGACGCTAAGGGTGGCCACCAGCGTACGGCGTGTATTGCGCTGAAGGTTAAGGATGGCGATCCTGAGATTTGCCAAAAACTTGCTCATTGGCGCGTTTACGGGGTTCAGGTAATGTATATGCCATCATAAAACGCATTTGGATTGAGCGGAGAAAATTGTGGTGACTTTCGACTATGACAATGCATTCTCTCGCAACATTGGCTGGGTAACCGAGTCCGAGCAGAAACGTTTAAGAAATGCACGTGTGGCTATCGGCGGCCTGGGTGGTGTTGGTGGTGTGCATTTGTTGACGTTGGCACGTCTCGGGATTGGAAAATTCACTATTGCCGATTTCGACACCTTCGATATTGTCAATTTCAATCGTCAGGTGGGCGCAACGGTCAGTTCGATTGGTCGCCCCAAACTCGATGTGCTGGAAGAGATGGTGAGGGATATCAATCCAGAAGTGGATCTCAAACTTTTTCCGCAAGGCGTGTCGGCCGATAGCCTGGATGATTTCCTGGCCGAGGTCGATGTATATGTGGATGGGCTTGATTTTTTCGCATTCGATGCCCGTCGAAAGACTTTTGCGGCCTGTGAAAAAAAGGGTATCCCGGTGGTTACTGCCGCTCCGCTCGGACTGGGGGTCGCATTGCTGGTCTTCGGGCCGGGCAGCATGTCATTCGAGGAGTATTTCGGCTTTGAGGACGGCGATGAAATAGAAATGGCGATCCGATTCCTAGTCGGACTTTCGCCGGCGATGCTGCAGCGGGGATACGTGGCCGATATGAGCAAGGTCAATCTCGCCGAGCGCAAGGGACCGTCTTGTATTGCGGCATGCCAACTTTGCGCAGGTGTTGCCGCAGTTGAAACTTTGAAGCTCATTTTGGGGCGGAAAGGGGTTAAATTTGCCCCGGGCGGTACTCAATTCGATGCGTATCGGATGCGCTATACCCATACATGGCGGCCATGGGGGCATCGGAATCCTCTTCAGAGGGTCATGCGCTATCTTGTGCGTAAGCAGCTTGGCCTATGATTGCCTGTCGTTCTCCGCGGAGGTGAATATTTGGCTGACAGGAAGTCTGAGTGAGCGAGGTGGTGTTTTTGTCGGTTTGCCCACTCGTAGCGCCATATGCAAGCGTTCTCCAGGTTTGAGGCACAGTAAAGCTCTAGCGTCATTAATGGCCTCGGTGAGCGGTTTCTCCCAGTCTCCGGGAAGCTGCCGGGACTGCAGCCGGCTTTCCTGGTCGGTAACTACGTAATAGGGGTGAACTGCCCAGCCCAACTGATTGAGCTGGATCCAGACTCTTTCCATGAGCTTGCCGGCAGCAAATGCTCCGTTGGGTGAGTCTTCGCCAAGTATGGCAATAATCAGTGGGGCATTTCGCAAGAGTTGTGCTTCGTTGATTGCCATCAATTTGAAGGCGCCCATTTTATTCAGCAGGTTCATGCGGTGCCACGGGCGTATCCATTGCATGAACAAGCCTCCTCCTGGGGGAAGATTTATCGTGTTTAAGGCAAGGCCATCGCCGCGATCGATATCTGTTTTTGAAAAACGAAGACTGGCCATCAGCCACTCATGAAGTTCACGATTGCAGAATCGCGCTTCGCAACAGGTCTCGACAATATCCGAAAAGGCTTTTCGTTTATCGGGAGCTAGCAGGAGTTGGGTGCGTACGAGGAGCTCTTCTTGTTGTTCGGAAATTGCCTGAAGCAACTCGGCGCTGGGCGGGGTCTTTGCATAAGGGAAGCGATTGGTGCCACGTGTGAATAGTGCGAAATCTTTCGCGAATTTTTCAGTCGCATGTTCAGGGATGGGGATCGAGAAGTAGGGCGCTCCGCCTTTAAGATCACAAACGGTCATTGATGCGCGGGATTCGGGAAGGATTTGGCACAGATTTTCAGCGACTGACCCTATGCTAATCAGTGTCGCATGCCCGTTTGCACCAAAGAGGTCGGTGCCCGCCGTGGGCCTGTGGTGAACAGAAACGGTTTGGTCAAGCAAACGCAGTTGCCAAGGTTGCGAATTGTCCGCACTTGGTGCCATACGGGCTGCTTCAACGGCAAGATCCAGCAGGTGTTGCTTGTCCATGTTCTTCGGTCGCAGGGTAAAAAAATCAAGTTATTTTAGACAAAAAAAGCCCCCGCCTTGGCTAATGCCGTTCAGTTAAGGTCTTTTTTGAGATAGCGGACGGTATAGCGTTTTGGCAGGGCTTTGACGAGACGGGGGCATTGACGCCCCCGTCGTTTTTCCACGATTGCGAATTGCAGCTGGGTGCGCAGGCGCACCAGATGGACAGGCAGCTTGCCGGGCATCATGCCGACGGCCCAGATCATTTCATGTTGGAGGATGTGCAGCGCCCGCAGGAAGCTGAGGTCTATCGGTTCGACGCGGGCCTGGATGGCGGCCTTGGCCATTTCGAGGCGGACGAGGTTGTAGGCAATCAGCGCCCCCCAAATTTCCTGCTCGATGCCTGCCGGTTGTTGGCTGCGCAAGGTGAGCGCCTCGCCCAACATGGACTGCTTGAGTTCGCGATAGCTGGTTTCGATTTCCCAGCGGCGCCGATAGCAGTCAGCCAAGCCCTCGGCGGCAAAGCGCCGCCGATCGAGCAAAGAGGTCAATAGGATGCGCTCCTTGCCGTTGGCGGAGACCATCCGCACCGCCCGGGCGGTCCAGTGCTCCGGTAGATCGGGCGCCTTGGCGCGCGCCTGGGGCGAGACCCGCATGCGGACGAGGCAATCGTCCGCGGTGCCAGAGAGCACTTCCCACTTCGTGTTCGATTTGGCGGGGATCAAGTAGTGGCGCTCTTGGCCGGCCATCGTCAGTCCCAGCAGGATTTCGGCGCAGAGAAATCCCCGGTCGAAGACCGTGAGGGAACGATCGGCGATACGCCCGACCAGCGTCTTGGCATACAGCATCTCGTTCTGGCCATATTCACCAAACGCGATATCAGAGACGAGATGGGTGGGGATGGCCGTGACGCTGACCGCCCGCACCTGCGGGTAGCTGGCCACCTTGCCGCTCGCGTACGCCTGGGCCCCGAAATGCGCCCGATTGTCGGCACTGTCCGGCGTCCGGAAGGTCGTGCCGTCCATCGCCCAGAGCGATAGCCCCTGCCAGGCATAGCGCTCGGCGTCCTGCCCGCACCAGGCGCTTGCCGTCTGGCCGAACAACCATTCCAGCGGCGCCGCCCCCAGGCGCTGTCGTGCCTGGGTGACGGCGCTTTTGCTCACCGGCTGCTCCGTCGCGCACGGCAAGGCCAAATCCAGCGTCGCCAAGACTTCGGGCATCGACTGGTGCCGATAAAGCGCCAGTGCAATGACCAGCCATACCACCTGCTCCGCCGGTAGCCGCCGACGCCGAAGGCTGGCTGCCCCTGTCGCACCGAGCGCTTCCTCGATCCATGCCGTCGGCAAATGCTCTGCCAGCCGGTCCAGGCCGGCCAGCGGTAGAACATCCGTCGTCGCTTGCAGTGGGCTCGAAAGCATTGAGCCCAACGCTAACAGCCTTTACTAATGTTTACAAGCACTTGCGCACAAAACAAAAATGCCGTTCAGCGTTAACTGAACGGCATTA
>DATGXM010000182.1:0-2171 GCA_035298985.1 Azonexus sp.
CCAGCCGCGCCCTGGGACAAACCACCCAGGCGTGATCCGGCTTACCGGGCGGCGACGGCCATGCGGCCGCCCGAAAAGGGTCAAATTGCCTTAAAATCCAGCTTTTTACGATACAAGTTTCCGGGGTCTCAAATGGACATCAAAAAGGTCTTGCTGCTGGGGGGTAGCGGTTTCGTCGGTACCTACATCGCCAATCGCCTGTCGCAACGCGGCATCGAAATTACCATCCCGACACGCCGCCGCGAACGCAACAAGGCGCTGATCATGCTGCCGGGCGTCGAGATGCCGGAAGCCGACATCAATTGCCCGGAGACCCTGACCGAACTGATGCGCGGCCACGACGCCGTGATCAACTTGGTCGGCATCCTGCACAGCCGCGACGTCGTGCTGCCCTATAGCCGCGATTTCGCCCAGGCCCACGTCGAACTGCCGAAAAAGATCATCGCTGCCTGCCAGGCCACCGGCGTCCGCCGCCTGGTGCACATGAGCGCCCTGAATGCCGACTCTCAAGGCCCGTCCGAATACCTGCGCTCCAAGGGCGACGGCGAAGCCATCGTGCTCGCCGCCCAGGGCGAGCTGGACGTCACCGTCTTCCGGCCGTCGGTGATCTTCGGCCTCGGCGACTCCTTCCTGTCCATGTTCGCCAATGTCCTGAAAAAGATGCCCTTCTTCCCGCTCGGTTTCGGCCAGGCCCGCTTCCAGCCGGTGTGGGTGGCCGACGTCGCCGACGCCTTCGTCGACAGCCTGGCTGACGTCAATACCTACAGCCAAGCCTACGAACTGGCCGGCCCAAAAATCTACACCCTGCGCGAACTGGTCGATTACACCAAGGAACTGACCGGCAGCAACGCCACCATCATTCCGCTGTCCGAAGGCTGGGCCTACCTGCAGGCCGGGCTGATGTGGCTGGCGCCACAACCCATGCTGTCGCCGGACAACCTGCGCTCGATGGAAAAGGACAGCGTCTGCGAAGGCGGCTGCAATGTGCCAGCCCACTGGCGTCCGACCGCGCTGGAAGCCGTCGCCCCGACCTACATCGCGCTGCAGACGCCGAAGGGCAAGCTGGATAGCTTCCGCTATCACGCCGGCCGTTAATCTCAAGCAGCCTACCGTGCAGATCTTCATCGTCGGCGGCGCCGTCCGCGATGAACTGCTCGGCCGGCCCCACGCCGACCACGACTACGTGGTCATCGGCGCCACCCCGGAAGCCATGCTGGCGCAGGGTTTCCGGCCGGTGGGCAAGGATTTCCCGGTCTTCCTGCATCCGCAGACGCAGGAGGAATATGCCCTCGCCCGCACCGAGCGCAAAACCGGCCGCGGCTACCACGGCTTCGCCTTCCACGCAGCCCCCGACGTCACCCTCGAAGACGATCTCGCCCGCCGCGACCTGACCATCAACGCCATGGCCAAGGCCGCCGACGGCAGCCTGATCGACCCATTTCACGGCCAGCGCGACCTGCAGGCCAGGATCCTGCGCCACGTCGGCCCGGCCTTTGCCGAAGACCCGGTGCGCATCCTGCGCATCGCCCGCTTTGCCGCCCGCTTCAGCGATTTTTCGGTGGCGCCGGAAACCCTGGAACTGATGCGCGGCATGGTCGCCGCCGGCGAAGCCGACCATCTGGTCGCCGAACGCGTCTGGCAGGAACTGGCCAAGGGGCTGATGGAGGAGCGCCCGTCACGCATGCTGGAAGTGCTGCGCGACTGCGGCGCCCTGGCCCGCCTGCTGCCCGAGGTGGAAAAGCTGTTCGGCGTGCCGCAACGCGCCGACTATCACCCGGAAGTCGATACCGGCATCCACACCCTGATGGTGGTCGACCAGTCAGCCCGGCACAATTTTCCATTGCCGGTCCGCTACGCGGCGCTGACCCACGACCTTGGCAAGGCCGAGACGCCGGCCGACATCCTGCCGCGCCACCTCGGCCACGAAGAACGCAGCGTACGGCTGACCGAGCAGCTTTCTGCCCGTCTGCGCGTCCCCAACGACTGCCGCGACCTGGCTCTGCTCATGGCCCGCTACCACGGCAACGTGCACCGTGCGGCCGATCTGAAGGCGAGCACCATCGTCACGCTGTTCGAAAAAACCGACGCCCTGCGCCGGCCCGAACGCTTCCGGCAACTGCTCGACGCTTGCCGGTGCGACTACACCGGCCGCCTGGGCTGGGAAGACAAGG
>DATGXM010000183.1:0-2846 GCA_035298985.1 Azonexus sp.
ACCATGACCGGGTCGGTGGACCGCTGCTCGGCCTCGCTCCGGCGCGCTTCCCGCCGTTGCCGGGCGTCGTCGATATAGGCGCGCAATTCCGGCCAGGGCAGGGTGAGCAGGGCCCGCGCATGGCGGACGAGGCGTGTCGACTGTTCGATGGCCTGCAGGCGCAATTGCGGCAAGGGGCCATACCAGGTCGGGCAGGGGCTGCCGAAAAGGACGGTGCATGGCACTTCGGCCTCCTGGGCGATCAGCTGGCGGGCCAGTTCGAAGGCGATGGTGCCGCCGGCGCAATAGCCGGCGATGACGTAGGGCCCGCCGGGCTGGAAGGCGCGGATCTGCGCCGCGAAATAGGCGGCCAGCTCCTCGATCGAAGCGAGCGGCGGGTCGCTCCCGCTGAGGCCGGGCGGTTGCAGGCCGAAAAAGGGCTGGTTGTCGTCCAGGTGTCCGACCAGGGTCCGGTAACAGAAGACGTCGCCGTTATGGCCGGCCGCCCCGAAGATCGGCGGCCGCTGGCCATTCGCCTGCAAGGGCACGATGGCCGGCGGACGGGCGGCCAGGGTTTGCGCCGCAATGAGGAAATCGAGGATGTCCTGCTTGCGCTCGCGCAACAGGGCCTGCAGTTCCGGCCCGAGGGCGCCGGGCGGGGCCGAACAGAGCAGGCGCGTGCCGTCGATGCGCAGCTCGATGTTGCGGCGGTGGAGTTCTTCGAGCAGCACGGCGATGCCGTTCATGCCGCGATTTCCTCGGTCTGGCCGGCCTGGTGGATGTCGGCCACCGCCCGCCCGGAGGGGCCGGTGGCGAGCTGGAAGGCGGCGTCCGCGCTGCGCCGGGTGTCGAGGTTGAGGATGGCGACGGGTCCACACATGGCAGATACCTTCCGGCAAGTGGTGCTACCGTTTTCAGAGCTCGATCTCGTCGCGGTTGGCGGCGGGAGCGGCGTCGGTCGATGCCTGGGGCCGGGCAAGCCAGTTCAGGCCGTCCACGATCTCGGCCAGGCCGGCCGCACTCGGGCGCTCGAACAGATGGCGCAGCAGCAGGTCGAGGCCGGTAGCCTGCTGCAGGCGGTTGACCAGTTGCGCGGCCATGATCGAATGGCCGCCGAGATCGAAAAAGCTGTCGAGCACCCCGAAATCGCTGCGTTCCAGCACGGCATGGAACTGTTCGAGGATCAACTCCTCGGTGGCGGTGCGCGGGGCCACGGCGTGCGCCTGGCGCACGGAGTCGACGGCGGCCGGCGCAGGCAGGGCCTGGCGGTCGATCTTGCCGGCGACGGTGAGCGGCAGCGCATCGAGCTGCACGAACGCCGCCGGCAGCATGTAGTCGGGCAGCACGGCGCGGATGGTCGCCCGCAGCTCCTCGGCGAGGTTGTCCGGCGCCTGCCCGGCGACCACGTAGGCGACCAGTTGCCGGCGGCCCGGCGTGTCCTCGCGGGCGACGACGCAGGCCGCGGTGACCCCTGGATGGCTGGCGATGCAGCGTTCGATTTCGCCTGGCTCGATACGGTAGCCGTGCAGCTTGAGCTGGCCGTCGAGGCGGCCGAGGTATTCGATATTGCCGTCGGGCAGGGTGCGGGCGAGATCGCCGCTGCGGTAGAGGCGGGCGCCGGGTTCGTTGCTGAACGGATCGTCGATGAAGCGGGCGGCGTCCGCTCCGGGTGGCCCGAGATAGCCGCGTGCCAGGCCGCTGCCGCCGATGACCAGTTCACCGGGTACGCCCAGCGGCTGCAATTGCAGCTGCGGATTGACGATATGGACGCGGACATTGTCGATGGGCCGGCCGATGGGAACGACGGACAGCTCGCCTTCGGCCGGGCAATCCCAGCAGGTGGTGTCGATGGTGGCCTCGGTCGGCCCGTACAGGTTGCTGAGGGCGACCTCCGGCAGGCAGCGGCGGAAGGCGTCGGCCAGTTCCGGCGTCAGCGGCTCGCCGCCGCAGAAGACGTGGCGCAGCGGCGAGGCGCCGCCGACGAAGGACGGCTCGGCGAGCAGCATGCGCAGCTGGGTGGGCACCAGCTGTAGGATGGAGATGCGTTCGCGGCGGATGGTCGCCGTCAGGTAGGCGGGATCGCGATGGCCGCCGGGGCGGGCCATGACCAGCCGGGCGCCGACCAGCAGCGGGGCGAAGAACTCCCAGACCGCGGCGTCGAAGACGAAGGGGGTCTTCTGCAGCAGGGCGTCGGTGGGCAGCAGCGGATGCGTGCGCTGCAGCCAGAACATGTGGTTGGCCAGCGCCGAGTGCGGGATCAGCACGCCCTTGGGGCGGCCGGTCGATCCCGAGGTATGGATGACGTAGGCCAGGTGGTGGGCGGCCACCGGGCTGCTCACCGGCGTCGCCGGCTGGGCGGCGATGGCCGGCCAGTCCTCGTCGAGCCAGAAGGTGGGCGGCCGGGTGTCGGGCAGGCGGTCGCGCAGGGCGGCCTGACTGAGCAGGACGGCCGGCTGCGCTTCGTCGAGGATGTGGGCCAGGCGCGCCGGCGGACAGTCCGGGTCGACGGGCAGCCAGGCGCCGCCCGCCTTCAGGATGCCGAGCAGGGCGACGACCATGTCCAGCGAACGCTCGGCGTGGACGGCGACCAGGCGGTCCGGGCCGACGCCGTGCTGCTGCAGGTGGTGGGCCAGCCGGTTGCTGCGGGCGTCGAGTTCGCCGTAGCTCAGGCGCTGTTCGTCGGCGACTACCGCCACCGCTTCCGGGCGCTGTGCGGCCTGGGCCTCGAACAGCCGGTGCAGCAGGGCGCCGGTCGGGTAGGGGATGCTTGTCGCATTCCACTCGTCGAGCAGGCGCTGGCGCTCGTCGGCGGCGAGCAGCGGCAGCGCATCGATGGCCTGGTCGGGATCGGCGGTCGCCGCGTCGAC
>DATGXM010000184.1:0-4272 GCA_035298985.1 Azonexus sp.
AGGGCAGGAGCGGCAGGAATAGCACGCTGGTGATCGTCAGGCCAGCCAGCACCAGCCCCCACAACATGGCCGGCACGAAATTGCCGAGCACCACCTTGACGCTGCTCACCACCGCCTCGACCAGGCCAGCCCGCCGCTCGCACAGCAGGGGCACGGCGAAAGCGGAAACGGTGTACAGCAGCAGCGCGACGAAGGCGCCGGACACGGCCGACCACAGCACGAAACGCGACACGCCGTCGGCCATCGGCACGATGCCGGCCAGCCAGACCGGCGTATCGCCGACCATGTAGGCGTAAAGGATGGCCGCATCGGTAACGAAGATCATGAACAACAGGCCGCAGACCAGCGCCAGTGCCCACAGCGCCCGGCTGGCCCGGGCAAAACCTGCGGCCACGGCCGACACGCCGACCTCGCCGCCCGCCTCGTGCGCAGCGGCAATGCCGAAGAAGCCGGCGAGGATCGCCGGCCCGACCAGCATGAAGGCGCCGGCGGCAGCCAGAACGAAAGGAGTCCAGCCGCGGGTCAGCAAGCCGCCGATGATGACGATGCCGCCCAGTACGAAAACCGCCGAGTAGCCGATGCTCACTCCGCGCGTGGCGTTGGCCAGCCGCCAGCCTTCGCCCAGGGCGCGTTGCAGGCTGGCGAAGGACAGGGGACGTGCGTTCATCGGGACTCCGGGAAAATGCGGCAATCCGGGATGGCCTGCCGCCGACAGGCCGAGCCTACCGGAGCCTAGAGCGATGCCGCCCTAACGCAGATCAAATTTGCGCGGCGGTCTTGCCGTCTAGTGCAGGGGTCAGACAGCTACCAGCGTCTGCCGGCCGTACCACTCATCACCGGCCGCTACGACCACCGGCTGTTCGGCCACCGCCTCGACACACAGCATGTGCCGCCAGCCATCGGCCGGCATGTCGGCCAGGGTGGCGCATTTATCGACCCATGGATTCCACACCACCACATCCGGAAAGCCCTGGCTCTGGGTGGCCAGGCTGAGGTTGCCGGCCTGCAGCAGTTGTGGCCGCTTCACCCGGCGATAGACGCGGTCCATTTCGGCTTCGACGGCCAGGTGCGTGCCGGTGTCGCGAATCACGACATCGCCATTGGCCGCATCGCGATAATCGTGGCCGTACAGCCCTTCCAGCGTCACGTCCTCGACCTGCACGACGCGCAGGTAGGTATGCAGGGCGCCGGTGAAGGCGAATTCGGCGCTCCCGGTATTGGTCACGCTCAATTCGAGGTCGAGACGGTCGGCTTCGAGCATCACTGTCAGTTCGAGACGGAAACTGTGCGGCCACAGGGCGCGGGTCGCCTCGTCGTCCGACAACGCCAGCGTGGCCAGCGCGTAGTCGTCGCCGCTGCGCTGTGCGCCGACCTGCCAGATGCGGGTGCGGACAAAACCATGCTTGGGGAGATCGCCCAGCCCGGCGAACTGCGGCCAGCAGACCGGAATACCGCCGCGGATGGCGACACTGCCGTCGAAAACGGCCTTGTCGGACAGGAAAAGCCGCTCGCGGCCGTCGGGCGTGATCCAGGACAGCACCTGCCCGCCCAGCTGGCTGACCACGGCACTGGCCCCGCGCGGGCCATTGAGGCGCAGCGCAGCGATACCGTGGAATTCGATTTCTTCAATGGAGGGTTTCATGGGTACTCGGCACGACATAAAGGTGGGGGCGGATATATAGCATCTCGACGCGATGGCCGAGCAGGGTAACGCTGCCAAAACAGCGATTATTTCCGGTATCGCTGTATTCGAAGGCGAAAACCCGCTGCAGGCGGAGTACGCCATCGTCATCACGAAGCAGCTTCAAGGATTGCCCGACCACGGTTTCGTCGAGAAACTGCAAGCCCTCGCTGCTGCAGGCATCACGGGCCGCCTGCACCCCGATTTCGCGCGCCTTCAGGCTATCCAGCCAGAACCATACGCCTGTCGAAAGCGCGCCGAGAAGTAACAATTCATACCAATTCATCGCACCAGTATACGAAAAGCGGAAATTCTCCACAGAAATTAAGCGAATTTGCCTGATAATTTCAATGTCAATTTTTATCCACACACCATGGACTCCCCGCTGCAATTATTTCGCGAGTTGCTGCCGTTCGGCCCGAGCAGTGCCGAACAGAAAAGTGCTGCGGCAGTCCGGGGCCTGCTCGACACCGTAGCCGGCCTGTCGGCGCGGGAAACGGTGGCCAAACTGGCGACCCGAGTCCTTCCGGCAGTGGGCCAGCAGCCCAACCTGCACATGCGCTTCAAGCAACTCGAGGATATCCGGCAGGAAGCCGAACACGCCCTGCCCACGCTGGAGCAGGACATCACCCAGGCGGTGCTGCCCCTGCCCAACGACGTGACGACCGCGGCACTGCATGCCGACAACCTGCTCAAGGGCATGTCCCTCGCCTATGCCGGCATTGCCCGCAGCATCAACAAGGGGCAACTGGAGAGCGGCATGAGCCACCTGTTCCATCGCTGCATCCAGCGCGCGATGGCCATGGTCGCCCGGCGCCAGCTGCTGGCCTACCGCGCCTACGCTGCCCCGTCTGCCACCTCGTGGCAGACGCTGCACGATCTCCATCGCCTGGTGCGCGGACCGCTGATCGCCCCTCTGAATGGCGAAACGGCCCCCGTCGAACACGAATATCTCGGCGCCCTGCTCTTCGCCTATCTCGACCCCAGCAAGCTGCCGCGCACCGAGCTTGAAGTGATCAACACCTGCTCGCGGCAGCTGGCAGCCTATGCCTTCATCTGCGACTTCCCGGCCGATGTGGGCACCATCCGCCATCCCGATTCCTGCTTCCTGGTCCGGCCCGACGAGGGAACGCCGGGCCATGCCCTGGCTCGCCTGCCGTCCACCATTTCGACTTTCGGCAGCCTGCTCATCGATTGCTCGCAAGTCCTGGCGGCGCTCGACCGCAACATTACGCGGCGCCCCGGCAAGCTGGTCGAGCCCGACCTGAACGCGCCGCCAGCCATCCTGCAATCGCTGCGCGTGGCAATCGGCGGCAAGAGCGCCCGGCGCTACAGTCGTACGCATTTCCGGCCGCGCGGCGACCTCGTCTCGGGCTTCGGTCCGGTGGTCAGCTTCCTCGACGGCAATACCTTCTCGCGCCGCGCCGTCGATGCTGCGAACCGCCATGACGGCCATAGTTTCGCGGCCAGCGAATGGGCTCTAATCGACGAAAGCCCGGACGGCTTTCGCCTGCGCTACATCAAGGGCGAGAAGAAACAGCTGGGAGCCGGCGACATCGTCGCCCTGCAGCCGCGCGAGTCGAGCAAGATCCACGTCTGCCTCGTCCGCCGCATCTCGGCCAGCCAGCTCCGGCTCGAGATCGGCCTGCAACTGATGTCGCCGCAGGTCAGCGTGGTCGATGTGGCGATCGAAAACGCAACCGAAAGCCGGGCCATTTTCCTGCACAGCCTGCCAGCCTACGGCAAGCACGCCGGATTGATCACCCTGCCAGGGCATCACAGTTCTGGCCAGAAAGTACGCATCAAACTGCCTGGGCGTTCCCTGCAACGCCAGCTCGGCACCTGCATGGAAGCCAACGAGGGGCTGGAGTTCTTCACCCTCGAGCAACTGCCCGATTAGTCGTCGCCCGTGCGGCAAGCCGAGCCGGTTGCCGCTTGCCTCGCGGGATGACTACACTGCACAATCCGCGCCTTGCCCCGCGTCTGCCGCTGGCATGAACCCTACCGACACAGGCCTCCCGATGCTCAGCTACCGCCACGCCTTTCACGCCGGCAACCACGCCGATGTGCTGAAACACCTCATCCTGGTGCAGATCGCCGAATACATGGGCGAAAAGCCGGCGCCGTTCTGGATCATCGACACCCATGCCGGGGCCGGGCGCTACTCGCTGGAATCGCCGCACGCCACCAAGCTCGGCGAATACAAGGATGGCATCGGTCGTTTGTGGAATGCCAAGGGCCTGCCGCCGGCCGTCACCGACTATGTCGACCTGGTCCGCCAGCTCAATCCCGACGACCAGCTCAAACATTACCCGGGCTCGCCGTGGCTGGCCCGCCAGCTGCTGCGCGAGAGCGACCGGTTGCGCGTTTTTGAAATGCACAGCACGGATATCAAGCTGCTGCAAGAATGCTTCAAGGGCAGCGGCCGCGCCGTCACCGTCTCCGAAGGCGACGGTTTTGCCGGCCTGAAGGCGCTGCTGCCGCCCCCGCCGCGCCGCGCCCTGGTGCTGATCGACCCTTCCTACGAAACCAAGGGCGATTACGCCGCCGTGGTCAAAGGCCTGCAGGAGGCGCTCAAGCGGTTCCCGACC
>DATGXM010000185.1:0-7799 GCA_035298985.1 Azonexus sp.
GGCTTGACGCTTTGCACCGGCGTCGTGCCGTCGGCCGGATCGACCTTGATCGTCGTTCCTCGCGCGTCGTTCGAATGGAAGCCGTGGCCGTAATTGAGGTACAGCTCGGTTTTCTGCCACGGACCGAAAATCAGCGACAGCTTGGGCGTCACCATGCGGTCGCTGGCCTGGCCGGAATTGGCGGCCAGACTGGAATCGACATCGAAATCGTAGGCATCGGCGCGCAGCCCCTGGACCGAGCGGAACCACTCGCTCCACCGCGTTTCGTTCTGTGCCCACAGCGCCACACTGCGCTGGGTGACCTTGTCCTCGCGCACGGTGCCGAGCGTCTGCCGGGCCGCGGTGGCGTAGAGACCGACCGGATTCAGATGATCGATCCGGCCCTGCAGGCCGATGCTGTTCTCGACCTCGAAGGCGCCCCAGCGGTCGAACATGGCATGCGACACAGCGAAGCCCCCAGCCTGGCGGCGCTCGGCCTGCTTGAACTGGTCGCCCGTCGCGCAGCTACCGGTGGTGGCGACATCATTCAGACAATACTGGAAGTTGGACCACAGATCGAGGCTGGACTTCAGCCACCAGACGTTGGCCTTGGTCTGGGCGTTATCCCAGCGCCTGGCCCATTCGCCGGACAGGCTGTAGCGGCTGGTTTCGCCGCCGGTAGTCGGATCGAGCGTACCGAAGCGGCCGACCAGACCGCTGGCTATGGCGCGCCGGGCGACCTGGTCGGTGGAAGTCCATTGCCCGCGATAAGCCATGCCGGTCAGCGCAAAGCCGTCGTGGCGCGTGCCCTGGCTGTAGCGCAGCACGCCGTTGAACTTGCGGTAATTCTCGGCTACCTCCCACGGCCCGTCGTTGTGGAACCACTCCAGGCCATAGAGCACATTGCCGCTCGCCAAGGCAGGCGAGCCGGCGAGCAGGCTGCGCGCGTAACCCTTCTGGCCCAGCGTGACTTGCTCCAGCGTGGCGTCGAGGCGGCGGAAATAGTCGATATGCGCCGTCCCGGCCGATGCGAAATCGCCTTCCTCGGCGAAATATGGCCCCTTGCGGAAAGCGATGCGCTCGACCAGTTCGGGGATCAGGAAATTGAGATCGGTGTAGCCCTGGCCATGGGCATGGGTCGGCATGTTGACCGGCACCCCACTGACGTAAGTGGCGAAATCGGTGCCGTGGTCGAGGTTGAAGCCGCGCAGGAAATACTGGTTCGCCTTGCCGTCGCCGGCGTGCTGGGTAACGATCAGGCCGGGCACCATTTCCAGCGCTTCGCCGGGGCGCAGGATGGGCACGGCGAGCAGGCGCTGACTGGAAACCACGCCTTCGCTACCGGCGGCGGCGATGCCTTCCAGATTCTCGGCCCGGGCGCGGACTTCGACGGCCGATAGTTCGGCCGATTCATGGGCGCCGACGCTGGCCATCGCGAGCAGCAGATATGAACTAATAGCTTTTCTTCTTATTTTCATCGCTGGAAATAGCCGGTAGCCGACCATCCTCCCCCGGCAGGTGCTTAGGCCAAGGCCGGCCGGCGCGTCAGACGCACGGCGGCGATGAAACTGATGGCGATGATCGCCACCAGCGTGAATCCGAACACCAGCTCCTTGCCTTCGCTCCACGCATCGATGCTCGGCGACAGCATCTTGGCGGCACCGAAGGCGGCGACCAGCAGGCTGACGCCGGAGACGACCAGACCCATGACGCGCGAGGCGATCAGCGCCACCTGGTCGGCGCGGGCGATCAGGCGGGCGATCCAAAGGCCGTTGATGCCGTCGGTGAGCAGCATGCCGAGCATGAACAGCGCGGCGAGCAGCAGGGCATGCTGCCAGCCGCCGAACTGGGTAGCGGTCAGCGCGAAGAAGGCGGCTTGCGACAGGGTGTCGAAGGACAGCGCGAACAGCGCGCCGACCAGCGCCACCAGCCCGGGATGCGAGACGTGGCGCAGGCTGCCGAGCAGGCGCCCCTTGACGCCGACCGGCTGGACGATTTCATGCGGCTCGGCCCGCAGCACGGCGGCCAGGTTCAGGCTGCCCAGGACGACCAGAAAACCGATGGAGATGACCGCCCCCAGCGTGCCGAACCAGGCCGGCACTTCCCACTGGCCGGTCAGCGCCGAGACACCGAGCGCGATGGCCATCACCACGGCGCCGTGGCCGAGCGAGAACAGCGAGCCGCAGTAGCGGGCCAGCCCCGGCCGACTGCGGGCGTTGTAACGGGTCAGGCCGTCGATGGTGGCCAGATGGTCCGCGTCGAAGCCGTGCTTCATGCCGAGCACGAAGGTGAGGATCAGCAGCGACAGCCAGTCGGAAGGCAGGATTTCCATAGGCACCGTATGAATGATTTTAATATCTTCATACAAGGAGCGTGCCAGAACAATAAGTCATTGTTCGTATTGATTTCGCTGGTTGGCGCAATGCCGGCAAGTGCGAAAACTGGTTAGTGACTTTCCACCGGAAGTGACAGTTCGAATTCCGCTCCGCCGCCCGGCAAGTTGCGCGCGCTCAGTTTGCCGCCATGGCGCTCGACGATGCCGTAACTGATCGACAGGCCGAGCCCGGTGCCCTGGCCGACCGGCTTGGTGGTGAAGAAAGGTTCGAACAGCCGGCTCAGGTGCTCTTCCGGTATCCCCGGGCCGTTGTCGGCAAAACGCAGCACGGCCATGCCGCCTTCGCGACTGCCCGTCACCTTCAGGCGCGGCTCGGATTGCCGGGCAGTGGCGTCGCAGGCGTTCTGGACCAGATTCATGGCGACCTGCTGCAACTGTCCGGAAGACCCCGAACACAGCAGCCCCGGCGGCAGATCAACATCGACCACGAATTTGGCCGAGGCGCTCTGCACCACCCAGCGTACCGAGCGCTCGACGACCTCGTTCAGATTGACCTGTTCGGGTGTCATCTTGTCCACGGCCGAGAAGCGCTTCAGGGCGTCGACGATGTCGCGGGTGCGCTCCGCCCCCTCGATCATGCCGTCGATCAGGTGCGGCATGTCGGCCAGGATGCGGTCGATACGCAACTCCTGGCGCATGGCCTGCAGGGCGCCATCCTCGGCCGCGCTGCTGGCATGCACGGCGCCGAGGTAGGTTTCCAGCCGACCGGCGTAGCGCTTGAGCGACAGGACGTTGCCGAGTACGAAGCTGATCGGGTTGTTCAGTTCGTGCGCCACGCCGGCGACCAGACGGCCGAGCGACACCATTTTCTCGGCGTGCAGCAACTGGCCCTGCGTGCGCTTCAGGTCGTCGTGCGCCTGGCGCAGCGCCGAGTAGGCCTTGCGCAATTCGCCGACCGGACGGCCAGTGACCACCATGCCCATCAGCTTGCCGGTCTGCGAGACGCGCGGCGTGCAGTTCATCGACACCGGCACCGTCGAGCCGTCGCCGGCACGCAGGAAGAACTCGCAGTCATGCACCCCTTGCCGGCCGTAGCGGGCGAAGATGTCGCGCACCTTGGCCTTTTCCGCCTCGTCGGCGAACAGATCAACCAAGGGCGTATGCACCAGTTCCTCGGCGCTCCGCCCGGAAATGTGGCGCAGGGACGGATTCACTTCCTCGATGGTGCCGTTGCGGTCACAGACGATCAGGATGTCCGACATCGAGGCGAGCACGCTTTCGATGAACTGGTGCGACTCTTCGAGCGCCGCGTTTTTCTCTTCGAGGGCGACTTCGTACTGCAGGAGGTCGTTGTAGACCTCGTCCATTTTCTGGATGACTTCAATCCACGCCGTTTCGCCGCCCGGCGGCAACGGGGTATCGGGCAGGGCGTCAGCGGGCGGGACGGTAGTGGACATGGGCGGCGCCGTTTTCATCGTGGGCGTGGTGATGCTCGGCTTCCAGGGCGATGACGTTGAGCTTGCCGTGGCGGACGCCGCGCTCGGCCATCAGGGCATCGGCAAAGTGCCGGACATCGGCCGCCGCCCCTTTCAGGATGACGCTTTCCAGACAGTTGTCGTGATCGAGGTGGCTGTGCATGGCCGCCACCGTCAGGTCGTGATGGTCGTGCTGCAGGCCGGTCAGGCGTTCGGCCAGCTCCCGCTCGTGATGGTTGTAGACGTAAGACAGGTTGGCGACGCAATGGCCGGTCGGCGTTTCGCGCTGGCGATCGCTTTCGATGGCGCCGCGGATCAGGTCGCGCACGGCTTCCGAACGATTGCTGTAGCCGCGCCCGGCGATCAACTGATCGAACTGGCGGGCCAGCGACTCATCGAGCGAAATAGTGAAACGTTCCACGGAAATTTGCTCCTTGCTAAATACCGGCAGCTTTGCCGCTGCTAGGATGGCCTTCACCACATTCTAACGTTTCCCGCCCCGATGACCGCAGCCCCCGATATCGAAGCAATCCGCGATGCCCTGCGCAAGGTGGCCGATCCCGAGATCGGCGCCAATATCGTCGACATCGGATTGGTCTACCGCATCGCCTACGAAAACGGCAAGCTGTGGGTGGACATGACCATGACCTCGCCGGCCTGCCCGATGGGCGGCATGATCGTCGATGACGCCTACGCCGAACTGGCGCGCATCCTGCCCAAGGAGGTCGAGATGGAAATCCAGGTGGTCTGGGAACCGCCGTGGAAACCGTCGATGATGAGCGAACAGTGCCGGGAACGCCTGGGCTGGAGCGATAGCGATGCGGATTAGGCAATGCCCGACCTGAAGCCGGGCCAGCGCCTGCCCCTGCTCTTCTTCGGCATGCTGTCCTTGCTTGGCGGCGTGCTGGCCGGTCTCGCCCGTCTCGGCTGGGATGTGCCGACGCCGGCCGCCCAGGCGGCGGGCGTGCATGGCCCGCTGATGATCGCCGCCTTTTTTGGTACGGTGATCAGCCTGGAGCGCGCGGTGGCCATCGGTCGCGGCTGGGCCTATCTGGCGCCGGCAGCGGCCGGCACCGGCGGCCTCGCCCTGCTCGCCAGCGCCCCGCTGATTGTCGGCCAATTGCTCGGCTTGCTCGCGGCGCTCGGCCTGCTGGCCGCCAGCAGCGTCGCCTGGAGCCGGCAGAAAGCCGTGTTCACCGTCGTCCTCGGCCTGGCCGCGGCGTGCTGGCTGGTCGGCAACCTGGTCTGGCTGAATGGCGGCGACATCGGCGCTGCCGTGCCGTGGTGGCTGCTCTTCCTGGTCCTCACCATCGCCGGCGAACGCCTGGAACTGACGCGCTTTCTGCCGACGCCGCCGCTCGCCCGCCAGCTGTTCATCGTCATCGTCGGCGTGCTGCTCGGCACAGCGGCACTCGGCAGCGACCGCCTGCTGGCCGGCGGGCTGATCGCCCTGGCTGGTTGGCTGCTGCGCTACGACATCGCCCGTCGTAACATCGGTGGCCAAGGACTGACCCGCTTCATCGCCAGCTGCCTGCTCTCCGGCTACGCCTGGCTGGCCGTCGCCGGCCTGCTCGGGCTGGATGGGGCGCTGGTTCCCGGCCATCCCTGGCGCGATGCCGCCTTGCATGCGATCAGCCTGGGCTTCGTTTTCGCCATGGTCTTCGGCCATGCGCCGATCATCTTTCCGGCCGTCACCCGGATCAAGATTCCCTATCACCCGGTCCTCTACCTGCCGCTGGCCCTGCTCCACCTGACGCTGGCCTTGCGCATCGTGGGCGGCCTGAGTGACAATTTTGCGCTGCGGCACTACGCCGCCCTTACCAACGGATTCGTGCTGCTCGTTTTCATCGCTACACTGGCGATGCGGGTACGCAGCAAGACCCCGGGAGGTCCTTCATGAAACGCCACGCTGCCCTGCTCCAACATTCCCGCGAACACCACCACGGCCTGAAACTGGCCCGCCTGGCCCGCTTTGCCGCCGACTCGGGGTCGCCGGAAGCGGTTGCCGAAGCAGCGCACACCATAGGCGAGCAGTTCGCGAGCCGGCTGGAACCGCACTTCCAGGAAGAAGAGAAGGGGCTGCTCGTCGAATTGGCGGCTATCGGGCAGGATGCCTTCGTCCAGCGCACGCTGGCCGAACATGGCCAATTGCGCGAACTGAACGCGCGCCTCGCGGTCGACCCGCAAGATGTGACGGCGATGTCTTCGTTCGCCACCCTGCTGCACGACCATGTGCGCTTCGAAGAACGCGAATTGTTCGAAACCGCACAAGAGTTGCTCTATCCGGATAGCTGAGATTTTCCTTCCGGCCGTGTTGCAGCTTGGAGGCACGTTACTTGTCGCCATCCCGTCGATTTCGGGAATGAAACCTGCTTGATTCAACCCGTGGCAGTTTGATCCGTTAACGGGTTCACGAGCACAAGGAGGAAGTCATCATGGCCCATACCGACATCCGACTCGCGGTAGCTGAAGAGCGCACCATCTACGACGTCGCCGCCATCGACCGCGCCATGGAGGAAGCTGCCGGCAACCGCAACGAAGCCCTTGCCGCCTTGTACGACAAGATGCGGCAGCGCGGTGGTGGCCGTTTCCTGATCCGCCCGACCGGCGCCGACATGATCGACGATCTGTACGACAGCTGTCCGAATTTCGGCGAAGTGATCGACGACCTGAAGAAGTACGTCGCGCTGTCGGTTGCCGGCAACGAGCCGATGAGCTTCACGCCCATCCTGCTGCTCGGCGAACCGGGCATCGGCAAGACGCACTTCGCCCGCGAACTGGCCGCCCTGCTCGGCACCGGCCACGAATTCGTCTCGATGAGTTCGCTGACCGCCGGCTGGATCCTGTCCGGCGCGTCGGCGCAATGGAACAACGCCAAGCCGGGCAAGGTGGCGCACACTTTGGTGCATGGCGACTATGCCAACCCCATCGTGGTGCTCGACGAAATCGATAAGGCCGGCGGCGATTCGCGCTACGACCCGATGGGCGCGCTGTACGGCCTGCTCGAACACGACACCGCGCGCGCCTTCAAGGACGAGTTCATCGATATCGACATCGACGCCTCGCACATCCTGTGGGTGACCACGGCCAACGACGAGCGCAACATCCCGGAACCCATCCTCAACCGGATGAACGTCTACGAGGTACCGCGCCCGGACCACGATGCGGCGATCAGCATCGCCGCCGCGCTGTACCGGGAAATCGTCGGCGAGCACGACTGGGGATTCCCGCCGGAAGCCGACGAGGCCATCCTCGAACGGCTCGGTTCGCTGCCGCCGCGCGACATGCGCAAGCGCCTGCTCGCCGCGCTCGGCACGGCCAAGCTGGATGGCCGCAACTGGCTGGAGGGCAGGGATTTCGAACAGTCGCGCATGGGGCGTAGCCGGAAGATCGGCTTCTGACTGGGATAGCGGGCAGGCGACTACCCGGCGCTCAGGGCAGGCGCTTGAACACCGTCGTCGCGCCGTCGCGCTCCTTAAGTTTGAACTGATCTGGCTCGATGGATAGCACGGGGGTCGGGTCGTCCATGATCCGGTCGCCTTGCTTGATGCTCCAGATCAGCGTCTGGTCGGCGTAGCGCCAGATGCCGTATTGCAGCACGGTGCCGTCATCCTGGCGGATTTCCCACTCGCCGTTGGCGGCCAGGTAGATGGGCGTCACTGCCCGCGACGATTGCCATTTGCCGACGAAATCGCGTTCGCTGGTCCGCTTGCAGCCGGCCAGCACGGCGAGGCAGGCGAGAACCAGCAACAGCCCGCGCCAGAAGCCGAAACGCCGGCCGTTCATTCTTCGCTCTGCACGCCGCGGCCGCGGAAGCGGGCGATTTCCGCCTCGCGCTTCATGCGCTCGGCCTCCTGCTGCGCCCGTTCCTGCGCTTCCTTGCGCCGGGCCTCTTCCTCGCGGGCCCGCTGCGCCTGCTCCTCGGCGTACTGGTTGGCGGCGCTGACCTGGGCGCCGAGGCGGCGCGACTCCTCTTCGAAGCGCTTTTGGTTGCGCTCCTGCTCTTCTTG
>DATGXM010000186.1:0-7363 GCA_035298985.1 Azonexus sp.
TCGATGTCATCGACACGCTGGCCGGGTCGGTGGTGCATCGCATGGAGCCGGGCAAGGGCATCCTGCACATGGAATTTGCACCGCGCGGCGAAAATGTCTGGCTCTCGGCGCGCGACGACAACAAGGTCGTCATCTACAACACCGAAACCTTCGCCAAACTGGGCGAAATCCCGGCGGACAGCCCGTCCGGCATCTTCTTCACTTCGCGCGCCGCGCGTATCGGCTTCTGATGGACTCAATGGCAATGGACGGCAGCCTCGACTTCCACCTGTTGAACGACTTTCAGCGCGATTTCCCGCTCTGCCCGGCGCCCTTCGCCGAATTGGCCTCACGCTTGGGCGTGGCGGAAAAGCAGGTGCTTGGCCGCCTCGACAACCTGCGCCGCGAAGGCAAGATTTCGCGGGTCGGCGCCGTCTTCGCCCCCAAACGCATCGGCGCCTCGACCCTGGCCGCCATGGCGGTGCCGCCGGACAAGCTGGAGGCGGTGGCGGCGGCGGTCAATCGCTTCCCCGAGGTCAATCACAACTACGAGCGGGAGCACCGCTACAACCTGTGGTTCGTCGTCACCGCGGCCAGCGAGGGGCGTTTACAGGCGACGCTGGGCGCCATCGCGCAGGCCGCCGGTTACCCGCTGATGCCCTTGCCGCTGCTCGAGGAATTCCATATCGATCTCGGTTTCTCGCTGGCCGGCGGGGCGAAGAAGAATGTCGCCGCCGCCCGGCCGGTCGAACCGGCCCAGCCCATCGGCGAGATCGAACGACGGCTGATTTCCGTGCTGCAGGAAGGTCTGCCGATGTTCATCCGGCCCTTCCAGCTGATCGCCAGTCGCGTCGGCAGTTCGGAGGGCGAAGTGCTCGGCCGTATTCGCCGCTGGCTGGAAGAGGGGGCGATCAAGCGCTTCGGCGTCGTCGTCCGCCACCACGAACTGGGCTACCGGGCCAATGCCATGCTGGTTCATGACATTCCCGACGACCGGGTCAGCGACATCGGCCGCGCCCTGGCCGAAGAACCGGCCGTCACCCTGTGCTACCGCCGGCCGCGCTGCCTGCCGGACTGGCCGTACAACCTGTTCTGCATGATCCACGGCCGCGAGCGCGGGGAGGTCGAGGCGATCATCGCCGACCTGCGCCGCCGGCATGGCCTGGAAGCCTGTGCCCACGAAACCCTCTTTTCGCTGACCCGCTTCAAGCAGAATGGCGCCCGCTATGCCTGAGTTGTCGGCACTTGATCGCCGGATACTGGCCACCTTGCAGGGGGATTTCCCGATTTGCGAGCAACCCTACGCCGCAGCGGCCGCCCAGCTCGGCATCGGCGAAAGCGAGTTGCTCGAACGCCTGCAGCAGTTGCTGGCCGACAAGGTGCTGACCCGTTTCGGGCCGATGTTCCAGATCGAGGAAATGGGCGGCGCTTTCGTCCTGGCTGCCCTGGCCGCGCCGGAGGCGCGCTATGAGGAGGTGGCGGCCCAGGTCAACGCCCTGCCGCAGGTAGCCCACAATTATCGGCGCGAACACGCCCTGAACATGTGGTTCGTGCTGGCGACGGAAACCAGGGCGGGGATCGCCGAAGCCATCGCCCGCATCGAGCAGGCGACCGGTCTGCCGGTCTATGCCTTCCCGAAGGAGCGGGAATATTTCGTCGAAATGAAGCTGGAGGCCCGGCTGTGATCGATACCACCGACCGCGCCCTGATTGTCGCCACCCAGGGCGGCCTGCCGCTGGTGCCGCGTCCTTACGACGCCATTGCCGAGCGGCTGGGGATCGGCGCCGACGAAGTCATGCAGCGCCTGCGCAACATGGTCGAATCCGGGGTGATACGCCGTATCGGCGCGGTGCCCAACCATTATGCCATTGGCTGGACAGCCAATGGCATGACGGTGTGGGATGTCGCTGACGAGCAGGTGGACGCCCTCGGTGCCGTGGTCGGCGGCCTCGATTTCGTCACCCATTGCTACCGCCGGCCGCGCGCCTTGCCGGCCTGGCCGTACAACCTGTTCGCCATGGTGCACGGGGCGTCGCGTGACGAATGCGCGGCCAAGGCGGCCGAAATCCGCACCCTGCTCGGCGCGGCGTGCCGGGGCAGCGATATCCTGTACTCGACCAGTATTCTGAAGAAGTCCGGGCTGCGCATCGGCAGCTGAAAGTCACCGGCTGCGGCCTGGGCAGGTTTCCGGGCAGGCCCCGGACCCCGCCGATATTTCCGGCCGAACAGGGAATTCGTTTGCTATATGGGGCAATAGTGCGTATTGTGCACCGCAGCGAAATTCAAGTAGTGTAGTTGTCTTGTCGGTTGTGTTCCCGTAGTTCTGCGGCGCCATTCCCCCCATTCTTACCTCGCCGTCTTGATCTCGCCCCGCCCCTGGGGCTACGCCCCGTAATTTTTTCGGAGATTCAAGATATGGCACAAGGTACCGTCAAGTGGTTTAACGATTCCAAGGGTTTTGGCTTCATCACCCCCGATGGTGGTGGCGAAGACCTGTTCGCGCATTTCTCGGCCATTCAGTCGCAAGGTTTCAAGACCCTGGCCGAAGGTCAGCGCGTCAGCTTTGAAGTGACCACCGGCCCGAAGGGCAAGCAGGCCAGCAATATCCAGGCTGCCTGATTTTTCTGAGCGGACCCGTCCGGCGTCCGCTGTCCTGCACGGTCTGACCCCCGGTCGGGCCGCTTCTCACTGAATGGAGGCCGCCATGGCCAAAGAAGAATTGCTCGAGATGCAAGGCGTCGTGTCGGATGTCCTGCCCGACTCCCGCTTTCTCGTCACTCTGGACAACGGGCATTCGCTCATCGCCTACACGGCAGGCAAGATGCGCAAGCACCATATCCGCATCCTGGCGGGCGACAAGGTGACGCTCGAACTGTCGCCGTACGACCTGAGCAAGGGGCGCATCACCTTCCGCCACATCGAGGGGCGCGCGCCGATTGCTCCCCGCGTCAGGCATTGATTGGCGCACGCCACGGTAGCAAATGAAAAGCCCGGTTTCGACCGGGCTTTTTCATGCCAGGAACATTGCGCTCAGTCGCCGCCCGGCAGCGGCCACAAGGTGGCGCCTGGGGTCAAGGATGGGCCAGGGGCTGCGCGCTGCTCTCGATCTGCAGCTGATGCAGGATGGCCAGCACTTCGTCGCGGCTGGCGAGCAGCCCGGGCAGCAGGGCGCGCGCCTCGCCGGTCTTGCCTTCGCGCCAGCAGGTATCGATGGTTTCGGCGATCCGATGCATGCGGCGATGCGGCCCGTCGATCGCCTGGAAGGCCGGCAGACGCATGAAGAAAGCGGCGCCTTCGTTCGCCAGCCATTGGCTGAGCTGGCACTGGCGGTAATCGTGCAGGCGGCGGTGGGGCGGCGGCTGATCGTGTTCGAGCGCGAAGGCCAGCTGATCGACCCAGCTGCGATGCGCGACTTCGGCGATCAGCAGCGGATAGACCGTTTCGTCCCATTTGATGTCGCTGATCGCCCGCCATTCTGCCGGAACCTGCCAGTGTTTCGCCCAGTCGACGAAGGCGTCGCCCGGCATCGGTCTGGCGATGCCGTAGCCCTGGGCGCGGTCGCACCCGAGCTGGATCAGGAAGCGGCCGTGTTCGACGGTCTCCACGCCTTCGGCGATGACTTCCCGCTGGAAGGAGCGGGCCAGTCCGATGACGCTGCGCACGATGACCAGGTTGTGGCTGTCGTTGAGCAGTTCGCGGACGAAGCTCTGGTCGATCTTGATGGTTTCGGCGGGCAGCCGCTTCAGGTAAGTCAGCGAGGAATAGCCGGTACCGAAGTCATCGAGCGCAAAGCGGATGCCCAGCATGCGGCATTCGTCGATAACGCGCGAACTCTTGACCACGTCTTCGAGGGCAGCGGTTTCGAGAATTTCCAGTTCGAGGTGGTGGGCTACCTCGGGGTGAAGGTAGAGACTGGCTTTCAGCTTCTCAATGAATTCCGGCGCCTGCAGCTGGCGGGCAGCGATGTTGACGCTGACCGGGATGGAGAAGCCGGCGGCCTGCCAGGCTTCCATTTGCTGCAGGGCGGATTCGATGACCCAGTCGCCGATCAGCTTGATCAGGTCGTCGTCTTCGATCAGCGGCAGGAAATCGACCGGCGGCAGCAGGCCGCGTTCCGGGTGCTGCCAGCGGATCAGCGCCTCGGCGCCGATCACCGTGCCCTGGCGGAGATCGACCTTGGGCTGGAAGTGGAGGCGGAACTCCTGGTTTTCCAGTGCCTGTTCGATGCGCAGGTAACGGTCCTGGCGGCTGCGCTTGAACTTGTCCTGCTCGGTATCGAACAGGCGGCAGGAATTCTTGCCCGCCTCCTTGGCGTGGTACATCGCCTGGTCGGCGTGGCGCAGCAACGTGTCGGGGTCGGCGTCGTCGTTGGGGAACAGCGTGATGCCCATGCTGGCCGTGATGCTGGTATTGCCCGGCACCTGGGTCAGCGGCGTGGCGATCAGTTGCAGGATGCGCAGCGCCGCTTCGTGGGCTTCGGCCTGGCCGTCGATGTCCTGTAGCAGGAGGACGAATTCGTCACCGCCCAGGCGGGCGACGGTATCGCCGCCGCGCAGGGCGCCGTGCAGGCGGCGGGCGATCTCGACCAGCACCTTGTCGCCGGTCAGGTGGCCCCAGGTATCGTTGATCGGCTTGAAGCCGTCAAGGTCGAGATAGCAGATGGCAATCGACGTGCCGGTACGCCGGGCCTGGGCGATACCCTGGCCGAGACGGTCGGCGAGCAGGACGCGGTTGGGCAGTTCGGTCAGGGCATCGTAGTAGGCGAGCTGGGTCAGCTGCTGTTCCTGCGCCTTGATGCGGCGGATGTCGGCAAAAACGGCGACATAGTTGCTGAGCTTGTCATCGGCATTGCGCACGGCGGAAATCGACAGCAGCTCGGGGTAGATGTCGCCGAACTTGTTGCGGTTCCAGATTTCGCCGCGCCAACTGCCGGTTTCGCGGATGCTCTGCCACATCGCCTGGTAGAAGGCCGCATCGTGGCGGCCCGATTTGAACATGCGCGGACTGCGGGCAATGACTTCGTCGCGTTCCCAGCCGGTGATGCGGGTGAAGGCCGGATTGACGTCGAGTATCACGCCGTCGGCGTCGGTCAGGATGATGCCGTCGTGGGCGCTGCGGAAGGCGGTGGCGTGCAGCGTCAGCTGTTTTTCGACGGCGAGCTGGGCGGCATAGCGGGCGCTGAGTTCGCCGTGGGCGCGGGTCAGCGACTGGCGGGTACGTTCGAGGCGCAGGAAGATCCCGGCGAGGAAGGCGGCGAGCAGGATGGCCTCGGCGTAGAGCAGGCTGCGGTAGCGGGCAGCCCGGGCGGAGGCCCGGTCGTGGCCACGCGCATAGTCGACGAACAGTTTTTCCATTTGCTGCCGGCTGCCCAGGGCGACGATTTCCTGCGTCAGTCGATCCAGGTCGAGCAGATGCTGGGTGATCTGCTCGCCGTGTATCAGTAGGTTATTGACCGCCTCCCGGGCGGCCTGGGATTGCGGCTGGGCGCGCAGCTGCTGTAAATGCGCGGCGACGTGCAGGCTGCCTTCGGTACTCGGCGTGCGCGTGAAGGCGAGCATGGCGCGCACATATTGCTCGGTGTGCTGGCGCAAGGCCAGCGGCAGGGCCAGGGCCGGGCTTTCGAGCAATTCGTCGGCCGCCACCGGGAAATAGGCCTGCGAGTTGCGCAGGACGGCGTTGTTGCGCTTGAAGCGGTCGATCAGCTCGGCCTTGCGGGCCACGGTGCGGGCGAGGTCGGCGGCCTCCTGGCTGATCGCGTCACGCGCAGCCGGGTCGAGAAATGCCGGCGGGTCCTGGATGGTGCGCACGATACTTTCCGCCTGGCCGATCCGTTCGGTCAGGGCATCGTAGTTGCGCACCAGTTCCAGGCGGTTGGCCAGCAGTTCACCATCGACCAGGGTGTCGATCTCGCGCAGGTCACGCAGCCGCCGGGTGTATTCGGCATGGCTCTCCGGCGGGACGGCCGAGGAGCTGATGAAGGTCCAGGTCAGCAGGGTGATGCAGACCACTGCGCCGAGCAAGGTCCACTGTCCCTTGCCCCCGATATGCCAGGGGTTGCGCTCGGCCGGCAAACTCGGGTCGGGGGCGTTCATTCGAGTTGCTTGCCTTGCCATTCGCCGGTCAGCGTCCGGAGGAAGGCGGTGATGGCGTGCAGGTCGTCGTCGGACAACTGGCGGCCGAGCTGGTAGCGCCCCATGATCAGGACCGCTTCTTCCAGGGTTCTGGCCGAGGCGTCGTGGAAGTACGGCGCCGTCAGCGCGACATTGCGCAGCCCCGGCACCTTGAAGACATGGCGATCTTCGGCTTTGCCGGTGACGTTGAAGCGGCCCAGGTCGGCCGTATTCTCGGGGCGCCCTTGAAAATAATCGGCCATCACGCCGAAGCGCTGATACATGTTGCCGCCGATGCCGACGCCCTGGTGGCAGCTGGCGCAGCCGAGGTCGAGGAAGCGCCGGTAGCCGTGCTGCTCCAGGTCGTTCAGCGCACTGCCGTCACCGAGCAGGAAGCGGTCGAAACGGCTGTTCGGGGTGAGCAGGGTGCGTTCGAAAGCGGCGATGGCATCGGTAATCGCTTCGCCGCTGATGCCGGCCGGATAGAGGCGGGCGAAGGCGCTGCGATAACTGGCGTCCTGCTTCAGCTTGGCGATGACTTCCGCCCAGTTGGAGCCCATCTCGAGCGCGTTGTGCACCGGGCCGGTGGCCTGTTCTTCCAGACTGGCGGCGCGGCCATCCCAGAACTGGACGAAATTGAGGCTGGCGTTGAACACGGTCGGTGCATTGATTGGCCCGGCCTGACCGCCGATGCCGACGGAAACCGGCTTGTTGTCGGTGCCGCCGTGGCGCAGATCGTGGCAGGTGGCGCAGGAGAGGCTGTTGTCCCGCGACAGGCGGGTTTCGAAAAAGAGGCGTTGACCGAGTTGCGCCGTGGCCGACAGCGGGGTGGCCACGGCGAGCAGCGGCCGCAAGGCCTGGTGTTCCCATTTCACCGGCATGGCCGGCAGGGCGGCCGCCGGGGCTTCGGCGGCATCGCGGGGCGTCAAAGCCCACCTCATGGCAAGCAGAAGCAGTACGGGAAGCAACAGGGTAGCGAGAATGCGGACCGCCTTCATCAGCGGATTATATCGGTCGGCTATAACTTTTGGCTTATAAAGGCCGGTTGCCAGGGCCCCAAAACGCAAATTTCCTTACAAAAAGCAGGGTTTTGTCCGTTTTCGGGGCAGCAAAACAAAAAGCCCGGCCGGGGCCGGTAATGCCGTTCAGTTAAGGTCTTTTTTGAGATAGCGGACGGTATAGCGTTTTGGCAGGGCTTTGACGAGACGGGGGCATTGACGCCCCCGTCGTTTTTCCACGATTGCGAATTGCAGCTGGGTGCGCAGGCGCACCAG
>DATGXM010000187.1:0-24802 GCA_035298985.1 Azonexus sp.
GGCGGGCGCCGTTCGTGCTGATCGCAGTGCTCAGCGTGCTGTTCATCGTCGTCGGCCTGCGTTTTCTGCCGGAGCTGCGCCATCACCTCAGCGACGAGAAGCGGGGACACCTGCTATCGGCGACCTTCAGCGTCCTGGGCGACCCCAACCACCTGCGCGCCCTGCTCTTCTCGGCACTGATCATCTTCTCCGGCTTCACGGTCATCCCCTACATCACCGTCTATGCGGTCAACAACGTCGGCATCACGCAGACCGACATCCCCATCGTCTATCTGGTCGGCGGTTCGGCCACCTTCGTCAGCGCCCGCCTGATCGGACACTGGGCCGACAAGCACGGCAAGATCGAGATCTACCGCTGGGTCGCTCTGCTCGCCACGCTGCCGCTGCTGGCGGTGACCCACGCCGGCCCCCTGCCGCTCGGCCTGTGGTTGATCTGCAGCACCAGCTTCTTCGTCCTCACCTCGGGGCGGATGATCCCGGCCATGGCGGTCATCGCCTCGTCGGCGCAGCCGAGGCTGCGCGGCACTTTCATGTCCTTGAACGGCACCGTGCAATCGCTGGCCATGGGCCTGGCGACGACGCTGGCCGGTTTCCTGATCTCGCTCGATGGCAGCGGCAGGATCGTCGGCTACCCGCTGGTCGGTTATGTCGCGGTCGGCGCCAATCTGCTGGCCATCTGGTGCGCGGCCCGCATCGTGATGCACGGCCAGCCGGGCACGGCTGATGCTGCGCAAAGCTAATGAGAACCGTTCGCAACCAAATGTTTTAAAAGAACTTTTCCCAATAATCCCTTTCAAATCTTTCAACCGCAGCTATAAAATCCGGGCGGGGGTCAGCCAGCCGGCCCGCTCTCTACACGAACCCTTCGGAGAAAAGCCATGAAAGGCGATAAGAAGATCATCGAAATCCTTAACGGACTGCTTGCCGGCGAACTGACCGCCGTCGACCAGTACCTGATCCACGGCGAGATGTACGCCGACATGGGCCTCAACGAACTGGCCGAAAAGTCGATCCACGAATCCGACCACGAGCGCCAGCATGCGCGCGCGTTGATCCAGCGGATCCTCTTCCTCGAAGGCAAGCCGGACCTCTCCAAGCGCGATCCGCTGAAGATCGGCAAGAATGTGCCGGACATGCTGAAGGCCGACCTCGCCGTCGAATACGCGGTCGACGGCCACCTGAAGAGCGCCATCGCCGCCGCCGAGAAGGCACAGGACTATGTCACCCGCGACATGCTGACGGTGCAGTTGGAGGATACCGAAGTCGATCATGCCTACTTCCTCGAAAAGCAACTGCGCCTGATCGAACTGGTCGGCCTGCCCAACTACCTGCAGAGCCAGATGGGCTCCGGCAGCCCGACGTGAGGAGCGGACGATGAAAGGCGACAAGAAAGTCATCGAAGCCCTGAACAAGGTGCTCAAGAACGAACTGACCTCGATCAACCAGTATTTCCTGCATGCCCGCATGTTCCGCAACTGGGGCCTGGAAAAGCTGAACGACTACCAATACAAGCAGTCGATCCGCGTCATGAAGGAAGCCGACGAACTGATCGAACGCATCCTCTTCCTCGAAGGCCTGCCCAACCTGCAGAACCTCGGCAAGCTGCTGATCGGCGAGAACGTCGTCGAATGCCTGCAGGGCGACCTGAAGTACGAAAAGGAAATCCAGCGTCCGCTGCTGATCGATGCCATCGCACTATGTGAAACATTGCAGGATTACGTCAGCCGCGACCTGCTCGAAGACCTGCTCGAGCACTGCGAAGGCGCCATCGACTGGCTGGAAACCCAGCAGAGCCTGATCGAGGACGTCACCTTGCCGAATTACCTGCAAGCGCATATGGAGCCGGGCAGCGACTGAAGCGCCGACCAGCCTCCCTGCCAAGCCGCAACGTCGTTTGCGGCTTTTTTACGCCTGCGCACCGGGGCCGGTCGGACCTGCCCCGGTCCAGGCCATCGCCAACCCTGTGCTGCCTAATCCACAGCTGCCAACAAATCTCGCCAAGAGTTATTGACATTGATTCGCATTTATCTACAATAAGAACCGTTCTCATTATCTGTGGTTAGCGGGAGATATTCATGTACGTCTGCGTCTGCAAGGCTGTCACCGACCGGCAAATTCGCGAAGCCGCGCAAGGCGGCGCCCGCACGCTGAAGGATCTGCGCCGCGACCTCGGCGTCACCCGCGACTGCGGCCGCTGCGCCTCCTGCGCCCACGAATGCCTGCGCGAAGTGCATGGCGATACCGTCAAGCCGGGAAAGGCCTTGCGCCGGGCCGCCTGATCGCCGCAAACCAGGTCTGAAACAAAAACGGGAGCGATTGGCTCCCGTTTTGTTTCATCCCTCTTCCACTCAGGCTTCGCTGATCAAGGCCCAGTGGTTGTCCAGCGCCATCGGCTTCGGCCAGGCCAGGAACACCGGCTTGGCGGTGGGATGCCAGCGGACGAGGCCCAGCGCCGTGGACACGAGAACGCCACCGCCCGGCTTGGGGCCGTCCCATTCGGCCATGGCATACGCTTCCTGCAGTTCGACGACCGGGGTCAGCTTGTCCGGGGCGCCGGGGTGCCAGAGTTGGGCCAAACCGGCCTGGTTGCTGGACACCACGAAACCGCCGTTGTACGCGGCAGCCAGATCGCCGCCATAGCCGAAGCCGTCATTGGCTCGCGTCGGCACAATTAGCTCGTCGCCTTCGAGAACGGCGAGCAGAGGGGCTTGGCTGCGTTGCGCCGCCTCGCCGTGTTCCGCCTGCATGGCGATGCCCAAGCGCCGTTCGCCGTCCGGCGCAGTGCTCCACGCCAGGTGGCGCAGGCTGAGGCGGCTGTCGGCCAGTTTCCACTGGCGCAGCAGCTTGCCGGTCTTCGCATCGAGGCGGACGAGCGAGGAATCCATGCGCTGCAAGTCGTACTTCTTGTCGGCCCGATTGCGCGGAATGCCACCGTTGGCCACCACCAGATGCCCGTCGGTATCAAGCAGCACCTGGTGCGGCTCCAGCCCGCCGCTCTCCCACTCGTCCAGCTTGGCGAGCGTCACCCTGTCGCGCACGCCAATCTTGCCGTGCCCCGAGGCGAAGTCGGTTTCGGTGGTGAACACCACGTCGCCACCCTTGCTCAGAATGGCGTGACCATTGAGCAGGATATTGGCCGAGGCGTCGATATCCATCTGACGGACGACCTTGCCTTCGGCGTCGATACGCATCAGCCAGGTGCCGGGCCGTACGCCGGCGACCAGCAGGCTGCCGTCCGGCTCGGGCAGCAGGCCGTGCGGGCGGGTCGGCAAGGGAGTCGCATGGACGATTTCCAGCTTCTTGCGCCCCCAGTCGGCCAGCAGAACCCCGGCGTGGTAGGTATCGGTCGGATTGGGACCACGCCAGGCGGCCGCCACCAGGGCGCGCTGCGGTTCCTGGTCGCTTGCCGCCAGGGCCAGTCCGCCCTGGGCGAGCAAGCCGCAGGCGCCGGCCAGCTTGAGGAAATCCCGACGTGGCATGGGGTGGCTCATCAGCGGGCTCCGATCAGCGGTAACCGGCACGGTCGAGCAGCTTCTGCGCCGCGACGACGTTCTTGGCCAGCGAGCCGATGGGCAGGGGATCGGCCTTGAACTTGCCCATGGCCTCCAGTGCCGGATTGCCGGTCACCACGCCGGCCACCACCGGCCATTCGTTGTTGCCGTCGGCGAAGTAGCGCTGCGCATCGTCGCTGGCCAGGTATTCGAGGAACTTCACCGCCGCGTCGACGTTCTTCGAGGTCTTGACGACGCCGGCGCCGGAAATGTTGATGTGCGTGCCACGATTCGCCTGGTTGGGCCAGACGATGCCAACGCGTTCCATCATGCGGCGTTCGTCGACCTTGTCGGAACGGATCATGCGGGCCAGGTAGTAGGTGTTGGACACCGCCACACCGCACTCGCCCAGCGCCACCGACTTGATCTGGTCGGTATCGCCGCCCTTCGGGGCACGGGCGAAGTTGGCGACCACGCCCTTGGCCCATTCCTCGGTCTTGGCTTCGCCATCATGCGCGATCAGCGAGGCGACCAGCGACAGGTTGTACGGATGCGAACCCGAGCGACTGCACAGCTTGCCCTTCAGCCTGGAATCGGCCAGCGACTCGTAGGTCGCCACGTCCTCGGCCTTCACCGCGCTGCGGTTGTAGATGATGACGCGGGCCCGGGTCGAGAAGGCGAACCAGGTATCGGTATGCAGGTGCGCCGGAATACGGCTTTCCAGCACCTTCGACTTGACCGGCGCGAAGAGCCCCAGGGCGTCGGCAGTGGCCAGGCGCGCGGCATCGACGGTGATGAACACGTCGGCCGGGCTGTTGGCGCCTTCATTGCGGATGCGCTCCATCAACTCGTCTTCCTTGCCGTCGATCCGGTTGATCTTGATGCCGGTCTGCTTGGTGAAGTTCTCGTAAAGCCGTTCGTCCGTCTGGTAGTGACGGGCGGAATACAGGTTGAGGACTTTCTCCTGCGCCTGCGTGGCGAAACTCGCCAGCACTGCCAGCGCGACCATAGCCAATTGCTTTTTCATGAATGGACTCCGTTGCGATCAGAACTTGTACTCGGTGCTCAGGATGAAACGGCGAGCCTGGCCAGGCACGGTAAAGCCGCCGTTGTCATACAGGGCGTCGTAATACACCTTGTCGAAAATATTCTGGACGTTGAACTTGACGGTGTACTTCGGCTGGTCGTAGGCGACCATGGCATCCCAACGCACGTAGGAATCCACCCAGTTCGGGTTGAAGGCCGCCGTGCCGGTCGGTGCGCCGCCATAGCGCCGGCTCTTGTACTCCATGCCGCCACCGACCTTGAAGCCGTACGGCAACTGGTAGGTCGTCCACAGGTTGAAGGTCTTCTTCGGCGTATTGCGCGGCATCTGGCCGATGAAGTTGGGGTTGCCGTTGCCCGGTGCCACCTCGAGGATTTCCGCGTGGATGTAGGACAGGCCGCTGAACACTTCCCAGTTGTCGGTGATGCGGCCTGCCGCTTCCAGTTCGATACCGTCGGACTGGCGCTTGCGGGTCAGGATGGTCGCCGTCGATTCGAGGTCGGTATTACGCTCCCAATCCTTGACGGCACGGTACAGCGAGGTACGCAGCGACAGGTTGCCGTCGGCCAGCAGCCACTTGCTGCCGACTTCGATGACTTTCGAACGCTCGGCCGGAAACTGGTTGCCGGACAGCTGGTAGAGGTCGGCCGTCGGGCTGAACGAATCGCTCCAACCGGCGTAGTAGTGTTCGGCCGCCGTCGGCTGCCAGGACAGGCCGGCGCGGTAGCTGTTCTCGCCGAAATTGCCGCTGAAGGCGGTCGTCGTGAAGTATTCGGACTGCATGATGTCGCGGCGAACGCCGAGGGTCAGCTTCCAGTCGGGCACGAACTCGACGGTATCCTGAACGTAGGCGCTGTAGGTCTCGCCCTTGTAGGTGGCCGGTGCCGCGGTGGTGAACTGCCCCGGCTTGTACAGCGGATTGGTGGTGGTACCCAGGTTACGCAAGGCCCAGCGGATCGAGTCTTCGTTGAGGTATTCGACGCCGGTGATCAGCTCGTTCTTCATGCCGAACAGCGTGAAAGCGGTGTTCAGGTCGCTTTGCAGCACATAGTTCTGGGTTTCGAACTCGCGGGTCTTGGCCAGGCTGGACAGGCTGGCCGCCGTCAACGCGCCCTGCGGCGCCACCGCCCAGTAGGAGCGCTTGTAGTTGGCGGCGCGCAGCACGGTGCGCCACTGGGTATCCGGCGAAATCTTGTACAGGTAGTTCAGGGTCGAGATATTGGTTTCGCTGTCGTCGAAATTGCTGTCGGTACCCCAGTAATAGCCCGACTTGGCGGCATTAGCGTCCGGCCGCTTGCCGGAGAAGGGAACGCCGTAATCGGCCTTGTCCTGTGTCTTGAGCCAGAAATGGCTGAGCGTCACTTCGTGGTTGGTGCCCAGGCCGAAAGCGATGCTCGGTGCAAAGCCCATGCGGTGAATTTCCGGCTCGGCGCCGGTATAGGGGTTCGAGCGGGCGCTGCCTTCGTCGCGGTTCATCAGGTTGATGCGGAAGGCGGTGGTATCACCGATGCGCTGATTGAGGTCCGCCCTGACCTCCTGGAAACCGTGGGTGCCGACACCGACGCCGACCTTGTTGATGCCGTACAGCATCGGTGTCTTGCTGACCTGGTTGATCACCCCGCCAGCCTGGCCGCGGCCGAACAGCATGGCCGCCGCGCCACGCAGGACATCGACCTGCTCAAGGTTGAACAGTTCGCGGTTGTACTGGGCGGTATCGCGGATGCCGTCGAGGTACATGTCGCCAAAGGTATAGAAACCGCGCAGGTTCATGTTGTCGCCCGAGCGGCCACCCTCGGCGGCGTTGAAGCTGAGGCCGGAGACGTTGCGCAGCGCCTCGCGCAAGGAGTTGGCTTCCTGCTCCTCGATCAGCGCGCGGGTCACCGTGGTAATGGCCTGCGGCACGTCGTGCGGGTCCTGCACTACCTTGCCAACGCGGGTCTTGGTGGCGCGGTGGCCATCCGGCTGATCCTGCGTTGCGGTCACCGTCACTGCGGACAGGGTCTTGTCGTCTTCAGCCAGCGCGGCATTGCCGATGCCGAGCAAGGCGGCAACGACGGCAGCGCCGACCGGCAAGCGCCGCACGGCGGGTTGTTCGGCATAGCGCAGGCGGGCAAGCACGCGCGAGGAGTGGGCATTGCGGCCCGGTTCTTTTTGTTTTTTCACAGGCAAACCTTCTCTAGTCAGTCGGGGATGGCTGGCTGGCAGAAAGGCTGGCTTGCCGAACATTGGGTTCGTAGCGGACTAGGCCGGGACGGTGCAGGAACGAATCGCTCCCGCAGGTCATATCCGGTTATCGCAAACGATAATGCGAATATATCGCATTTACAAATCCGAAACAACCGGTTACACAAGCTGTACGCGCGGCACAGGCTAAGTGTTGTTTATTTGCCGCAGTGGGTCAGACGACGTCGATGCCGGGATCGCCGTCAGCCATCTCGCCGATCACCGACACGTGCGAAAAACCATGCTGCAGGAAGAGCGACAGGACTTCGGTCACCGTGTCCGGCGCGCAGGACACCAGCAGGCCGCCGGAAGTCTGCGGGTCGGTCAGCAACGTGCGTGCGGCGTCATCCAGCCCGGCCGCCATCGACACCTTGTCGCCATAGCTCGCCCAGTTGCGACCGGAAGCGCCAGTCATCAGGCCGGCCCCGACAAACTCGCGAGCCCGCGACAGCAGCGGCAGGTCGGCGTAATTAACTCGGGCTCGCAGGCCGCTGCCCTTGCACACTTCAAGCAGATGCCCGGCCAGGCCGAAGCCAGTGACGTCGGTCACCGCGTGCACGCCATCGAGGCAGGCGAGGACCGGCCCCGGCGTATTGAGTTGAGTGGTCGTGGCGACCATCGCGTCGTAGTCGCTGGCGTGCAGCTGGTCCTTCTTCAGGGCCGCACTGTAGACGCCGACACCGAGCGGCTTGCCGAGGATCAGCTTGTCGCCCCCCCGGGCGCCGGAATTGCGCTTCAGGTGCGCCGGATTGACCACGCCGATGGCCACCAGGCCGTAGATCGGTTCGACCGAATCGATGGTATGCCCGCCGGCAATCGGAATCCCGGCCGCCCGGCAGACATCCTCGCCGCCCTGCAATATCTTGCCGATGGTTTCCACCGGCAACACATTGACTGGCATGCCGACCAGGGCCAGCGCGAACAGCGGCGTGCCGCCCATGGCATAGACGTCGGAAATGGCATTGGTTGCCGCGATGCGCCCGAAATCGTTCGGATCGTCGACGATGGGCATGAAGAAATCGGTCGTCGCGACAATGGCCTGCTGCGGGTTGATCTGGTAGACCGCGGCGTCGTCGCTCGTCTCGGTGCCGACCAGCAGTTGCGGCGGCACGATGGCCGGGCCGGCGCCGGCCAGTATCTGCTGCAGCACAGCCGGCGCGATCTTGCAGCCGCAGCCGCCGCCGTGCGAAAGCTGGGTCAAGCGGACGATTTGTTCCGGCACGGCTGTTCTCTCAGTAAAGCGTTTTTGTTGTTTATTCGGCGTCGAATCCGGCGTCTTCGATGGCTGCGAGCAGGGCAGCCCGGCTGACCAGTTGCGGGTCGAAAGCCACCTTGGCCTCCCCCGCTTCCAGCGACACCTCGCTCGAAGCCACGCCCGGCAGCGCGCCGAGCACGCCATTGACGTTGCTGACGCAGCCCTGGCAGCTCATGCCGCCGACTTTGATGATGGTGTTTTCCATGCTGTCACCTGCTGACGAAGGGTTGGCGGCGCAGCATGTCGGCCATCCCTTCGGCCGACACCGGGCGGCTGAAAAGGTAGCCCTGCGCCATGTCACAGCCCATTTTACGCAATAACGCGAGCTGTTCGGGCTTTTCCACCCCTTCGGCGAGGACCGTCATGCGCAGGCTGCGCCCCATGCTGACGATGGTCGAGGCAATCGCCCAGTCGTCGGGGTCGGTTTCCAGGTCATTGACGAAGGAACGGTCGATCTTCAGCTTGCCCACCGGGAAACGCTTCAGGTAGGCCAGCGACGAATAGCCGGTGCCGAAGTCGTCGAGCGACAACTCGACCCCCATGCGATGCAGGGCCGACAGGGTGCCCATGTTGATGTCCGCGTCGTGCATGACCGTGCGCTCGGTCAGTTCCAGTTCGAGGCGCCCCGGCTCCAGGCCGGAGGTGGCCAGGGCGCCGGCGACGACCTCGATGAAGCCGGACTGCCGGAACTGCACCGGCGCCACGTTGACCGCCATGAAGACTGGCGGCAGGCCGTCGTCGCACCAGGCCTGCGCCTGGCGGCAGGCTTCGCACAGCACCCAGTCGCCGATCGGGTTGATCAGCCCGGTTTCCTCGGCGACATGGATGAAACGATCCGGCATGATGGCGCCGAGTTCCGGATGCAGCCAGCGGATCAGCGCCTCGACGCCAATGATCAGGCCGGTTTCCAGATTGACCAGCGGCTGGTAGTGCAGGATGAATTCGTTCTGGACCAGTGCCCGGCGCAGATTGCTTTCCATCAGCAGGCGGTCGAGCGACTTGGAATTCATTTCGCTCGAGTAGAACTGGAAGGCATTGCGACCGATTTCCTTGGCTTGGTACATCGCCGTATCGGCATTGCGCAGCAGGGTTTCCAGGTCCTCACCGTCGTGCGGGTAGACGCTGATGCCAAGCGACGGCGTAACGGTCAGTTCGTGCCCGGCCACCTCGAAGGGACGGGCGAACACGTCGAGCAGGCGGCGCGCGATATCGGCTGCCGCCGCGGTATGGAAGCCCGGCATGGCGAAGATGAATTCGTCGCCCCCCAGGCGGGCCAGGGTATCGACGCGGCGCACGACGCTGCCCAGGCGGCGGGCGACTTCGCACAACAGCTCGTCGCCGACGCTATGCCCGAGCGAATCGTTGACCCGCTTGAAATGGTCGAGATCGAGGAAGATCACGGCCAGCTCGGAACCTTCCCGTTGGGCGGCAGCCAGCATCTGGACAAAGCGTTCGCGGAGCAGGCGGCGATTCGGCAAGCCGGTCAGGACATCGTAGTCCGCCAGTTCGCGGATGCGCTGCTCGGCCGCCTTTTGCCCCGTGATATCGAACAGGGTGCCGACCGATGCCGGACGCCCCTCGACCACGGCGGGCGAGCCCAGCACGGTGGCCGGAAAGGTCGATCCGTCCTTGCGCACGACCACCAGTTCATAGGCATGGCCGGCGGCACCGGCGGCGCGCATCGCCATTTGTTCGATGACCAGGGTACGGCACTCCGGTGCCACGACATCGGCCGGCCCCATGTGGCCGACCAGTTCGTCTTCCGCGTAGCCGAGCAGCTGGGCCAGAAACGGATTGACGAACTTGAAGCGCTGGTCCTGCAGCACGAAGATGCCAACCTGCGCAGCCGCCATGGCATCCCTGAACATGCTCTCCTGATCGCTAATCGCCGCCGTGTTGTTTGCTAATCGCCCTTCCCTGCCGGCAATCAATTTGTCCCCTCGTTTTTTGTCAGTTGTCTTCGGCCGTCGAAACCCCGTGAATCACCGGGGGTTTCGCCCCCTTGGCCGCCAACGCTTCAGCATCAGTGAATTCGAGACGACAGAAACCGAGCTCATCGCCATGGCCGCCCCGGCCATGACCGGATTCAGCAACCCCAAGGATGCAAGCGGAATACCGAGCACATTGTAAATGAAAGCAAAGAAAAGATTTTGCCGTATCTTCCCCAATGTCGCGGCTGACAGGTCAATGGCATCGCCCACCCCGAGCAGGTCGCTGCGGATCAGGGTAAGGTCGGCCGCCTCGATCGCCGCATCGGAGCCGGCCCCGATGGCGAAGCTGACATCGGCAGCCGCCAGCGCCGGGGCATCGTTGATGCCGTCGCCGACCATGCCGACCAGCTGGCCACCGGCCTTCAATTCGCCCACCACCGCCGCCTTGTCGCCTGGCAGGATGCCGGCGCGGAATTCCTCGATGCCGGCTTGGGCGGCAATAGCGGCGGCCGTCGCCGCATTGTCGCCGGTCAGCATGACGACCCGGATACCCCGTTGGCGCAAGCGTGCCACCGCTTCGCGCGAGGTCGGCCGCAAGGCATCGGCCACGGCAAAGATAGCGAGGGTCGTCTCGCCTTCGCGCAGGCAGAGCACGGTCTTGCCCTCCTGCTGCCAGCGGCGGACCACGGCATCATCCTGCAAGCCGGACCATTCGGGAGACCCCAGGCGCAGGCTACGCCCATCGACCGCGCCGGCGACGCCCATGCCGGCCGTCGCCTGGAAACCGCTCACCGCCGCCATCTCGCCATCGCCGTAAGCGGCGACGATGGCCCGCGCCAGCGGATGTTCTGAATTGAGTTCGAGGGCGGCAGCCAGCCGCAGTGCCTCGCCGGCTGCCACGGCGCGCGGATCGCTGTCCGTCAGCTGCGGATGGCCGCAGGTCAGGGTTCCGGTCTTGTCCAGGGCCAGCACGGTGAGTTTTTCGGCCCGCTCCAGCGCCTCGGCATTCTTGACCAGGATACCGCCCCGAGCCCCCTGCCCGGTGCCGACCATGATCGCCGTCGGCGTCGCCAGGCCCAGCGCACAAGGACAGGCGATGACCAGCACGGCCACCGCATTGATCAGTGCCTCGGCAAAATCGCCGGAAGCCGCCCACCAAGCGACAAAGGTGAGCAAGGCAATAACGCAGACCACCGGCACGAAAATGCCCGAGATGCGGTCGGCCAGCCGTTGCACCGGGGCCTTGGAGCCCTGCGCCTCGCCGACCAGCCGGATGATGCCGGCGAGCAGGGTATGCTCGCCGACCCCGGTCGCCTTGCAGCGCAGCGCTCCCTGGCCGTTGGCCGTGGCTGCGAAAACCTTGTCGCCGGCCCGTTTGGCGACCGGCATGCTTTCGCCGGTCAGCATTGCCTCGTTGAGGCTCGATTCGCCATCGACCACCTCGCCATCCACCGGCACGCTTTCGCCCGGACGGACCAGGAACACATCGCCCGGCATCAGGCCATCGACGGCCATCTCGACCCATTGCCCGTCGCGTTCGACGCGGGCCATCTTCGGTTGCAGGCGGATCAGCGACTCGATGGCTTCCGAGGTCCGCGCCTTGGCCCGCGCTTCCAGCAGCTTGCCGAGCAAGACCAGCGTGATGACCGCCGCCCCGCCCTCGAAATACACGTGCTGCGGCAAGGCGAAAACCGTGACCACCGTCGAGAAGCCCCAGGCCATGCTGGTGCCCAGGGCGACCAGCACATCCATGTTAGCCCCGCCGCCGCGCAAGGCCTTGTAGGCGCCGTCGTAGAACCGCCAGCCGATCCAGAACTGCACCGGGGTGGCGAGCGCCAGTTGCAGCCAGCGCGGCAATTCGTTCTGGTGGCCGTGCTCGCCGAGCATGAACAGCATCTGCCCGACCAGCGGCAGGGTGAGCAGCACGGCAATCCAGAAGCGCCGGCTCTCGCGCCGATAGATACGCAGCTTGTCGGCCTTTTCCCGCTCGCGGGTCTGGCTGTCGACCAGCTCGGCGACAAATCCGGCCTTGGCCACTGCCGCCACCACTGCCGCTTCGTCGGCGGTTCCGGACAATCGGATGCGGGCTCGTTCGGCCGCCAGATTGACGTTGGCCTGCATGCCGGCCTGGCGATTCAGCACCTTCTCCAGACGGGTCGAACAGGCGGCACAGGTCATGCCGCCGATGGCGAATTCGACGACCAGTCCCTGATCGCTCCCCGTCATTTGACCAGCAGCACTGGGCAAGGTGCCTGATGCAACACGCGCGTCGCCACCGACCCCATGACCAGCCCGGCGACCGGACTGCGGCCGTGAGTCCCCATGACGATCAGGTCACAAGCGAGTTCGCCGGCCATCTTGCAGATCACTTCGGCCGGCTGCCCAACATGGATGTGCGGGGTGTGAATAAGCCCGGCCGTATCGAGTTTCTGTTGGGCGGCCAATAAGTGCTCTCGCCCGTCTTCCAGGTAATAGGCGAGCAGAGTGTCCTTGCCGATGTGCGCCTGAACGCGGCCGATAGGGATAGGCAGATGGACATGTAACAGGTGGATTTCCGGCACGTCGCGCAGGCAGGCAACGTGAGCGATCAACTGGTCGACCGCGCGCAGGGAGCAAGGCGAGCCATCCGCCGGCAGCAAGATTTTCATGGCGAAACCTATCCGAAACTTATCCTAAAGCCAGCCCGACAAACGTATCAGGCCGAAGAATCCGTGTATCCCGAAGCCTAGCACCAACAGCCCGGAGACGGTACGTACGACCGGATGACGGACGAATTCGTTCAAGCGGGCCAGCAGCAGCCCGGCGAGCAACAGATTGGGCAAGGTGCCCAGTCCGAAAGCCAGCATCGTCGCCGCCCCGCGCCCGGCCGAACCGGAAGCCAGGGCGGTGGCCAGCGCGCTATAGACCAGGCCGCAGGGCAGCCAGCCCCACAGCAGACCCAGCGGAAAAGCCTGGCCGACGCTGCGTACCGGTAGCAAGCGCCGGGTCAGCGGCTGCAGATGACGCCACAGCATCTGCCCGGTCCGTTCGGTGAAAGCCAGCGCACGAGTGATACCGAGCAGGTAGAGCCCGAGGGCGACCAGCATCAGGTTGGCGATGAAGTAGAGCGCCATGCGGGCCGGCACTTGGCCTTCCAGCCCCAGGCTGGCCGCGCCAAGCGCGCCGGCGATGGCGCCGGCTACCGTATAGGACAGGATGCGTCCGCTGTTGTAGGCGAGGTGCATGCCCCACCCTGCCCGCCCCCCCATGGACATGGCGCCGACGATGCCGCCGCACATGCCGACGCAGTGCGTGCCACCGAGCAGGCCAACGAGGAACAGGGCGAGAAAACCGGTATCAGGCATCAGAGGTCAAATGCAAAAACGGGCAGTTTAACCTGCCCGTTTGCACTGTGTCAGGCGATCAGATCACCTTGGAATAGCTGGCCCGCTGTCGCCCTTCGCGCAGATAGCGGTCGAAGGCCATGGAGATGACGCGAACCAGCATGCGGCCCGGGGGCAGCACGGTGATCCACTCGCGTTCGACCTTGAGCAGGCCGGCGCGCTCCATTTCCTTCATGTCTTCCAGTTCGGCCGCGAAATACTTGCGGAAGTCGATCAGGTGGGCGCTTTCGATGCTCTCGATGGACAGTTCGAAATGGCACATCAGGGCCTGGATGATGGAGCGGCGCAGAATGTCGTCGGCAGTCAGCTCGATGCCGCGGAACACCGGCAGGACGCCGGCATCGATGCGGTCGTAGTATTCGTCGGCAGTCTTGACGTTCTGGTAGTAGCTCGGCCCGACCTTGCTGATCGACGAAATACCGAAAGAGAGCATGTCGCAGTCGGCGTAAGTCGAATAGCCCTGGAAGTTGCGGTGCAAGCGGCCCTGACGTTGAGCGATGGCCAGTTCGTCATCCGGCTTGGCGAAGTGATCCATGCCGATATAGACGTAACCAGCTTCGGTCAGCTTCTTGATGGCCAGAGCAAGAATCTGCATTTTGGCATCGGCCGACGGCAGGTCGCTATCGTTGATCCGGCGCTGCGGTTTGAACAGGCTCGGCATGTGCGCATAGTTATAGATCGACAGACGATCCGGGTCCATGGCCAGTACGCGTTCGAGAGTGCGGTTGAAGCCCATCACCGTCTGGTGCGGCAGACCGTAGATCAGGTCGACGGATACCGACTTGAAACCGTTGGCGCGCGCCGCATTGATGACCAGCGCCGTTTCTTCCTCGCTCTGCACGCGATTGACGGCGACCTGCACCTTTTCGTCGAAATCCTGGACGCCGACGCTCATCCGGTTGAAGCCGAGTTCGCCAAGCAGCGCGACGGTCTCGTAATCAACCTTGCGCGGGTCGACTTCGATGGAATACTCGCCGCCGTCGAGCAGCTTGAAATGCTTGCGGGTCTCGCCCATCAACTGCCGCATTTCGGAATGCGACAGGAAAGTCGGCGTACCACCGCCCCAATGCAGCTGGATCACCTCGTGGTCGCCATCGCGCCCTTCGAGCGCAGCGGCCTGCATGTCCAGCTCCTTGGCCAGGTATTTCAGGTACTTGGCGCTGCGCCCGTGATCCTTGGTGATGATCTTGTTGCAGGCGCAGTAATAGCAGATGGTGTTACAGAAAGGGATGTGGAAGTATAATGAGAGCGGTCGGCTGATTCCGCCGATGTTGCGTTTACCCAGCCATAGCTTGGCGGCCTCCGAGTCGAAAGCCTCGACGAAGCGGTCGGCAGTCGGATAGGACGTGTAGCGGGGGCCGTTGACGTCAAAACGGCGAATGATCTGCGGATCGAAGACGAGGTTTTCAGTTGCGAAATTCATTAGACAGGCCACATATTGTTGCTTCGATTATGTTCAAGGAGCATGATTTGTTGGTTGACTTGGATCAAGCGAAGTCAGGTTCCCCATGGCGCCCCGGACACACCCGTTGAACCAGGAAATTTCTCTGACCGTCATCAAGACGGCTTGTTCCAATTGTAACCTGCGCGAGCTATGCCTGCCCTTCGGGCTCAGCATCGAGGAACTCGAGCGGCTGGATGACCTGGTTTCGACCCGCCGCCGCATCAAGCGCGGCGACCACCTATACCGCGCCGGCGAAGCTTTCGATGCCATTTACGCCATTCGCAGCGGCTTTTTCAAGACCGACGTGCTGCTCGAAGATGGCCGCGACCAGGTGACCGGATTCCAGATGGCCGGCGAGTTGCTCGGTCTCGACGGCATCAGCACGGAACACCATACCTGCAACGCCATCGCGCTGGAAGACAGCGAGATCTGCGCCATTCCGTTCTCCCGTCTGGAAGTCCTGTCGCGGGAAATCCACACGCTACAGCATCACTTCCACAAGGTCATGAGCCGTGAAATCGTCCGTGACCACGGCGTGATGATGCTGCTCGGCACCATGCGTGCCGAAGAGCGGCTGGCTGCCTTCCTGCTCAACCTGTCGCAGCGCTTCACCGCCCGCGGCTTTTCGCATGCCGAGTTCTACCTGCGGATGACACGCGAGGAAATCGGCAGCTATCTCGGCCTCAAGCTGGAAACGGTATCCCGCGCCTTCTCCAAGTTCCAGGAAGAAGGCTATATCGCCGTCCAGCAAAAACACATCCGGATTTTGAACGTCAACGGCCTGAAGGCCCTGATGAGTCACCAGCGCTGACCGGCGCCGGATTCACCAACGCAGCTTGGCCAGCTTCGCCGCCCGCTCCACCAGGCGGCCGAGCAAGGTGCCTGCTTGTACCTTGGCCGGCGTTTCGTCGCCTGGAGCGCGATAGGCCATGATCACGACCGAAGGATTCGCTTTCGTCACGTAGAAAGCAATGGACAGCGGGCAAAAAACAATCTGTCCGGCATCCTCGCCCACCATCTGGCGCGCCAGGCTGGCGCTGCAGAACTGGACGATTTCGGCCTCCTGGTAAGGGCTGGCCTGCCCCGTGCGTTCCAGCATTTGACCAAAAGGCAAGGCATTGCCGACCACCAGGCCTTCGCCTTCAATGGCCTCGTAAATCGCTTCCCGCGCCGAACGGAAATCGCTGCCTTCGACCAACTGCCTGACTACCACGCCTTGGGCTCGAACCGGGCCGCAAGCCAGAAGGAAACACATCAAAAGAAAAAAGGGCACCCCGAGGGGTGCCCTAAACAGATGCGAGGAAAACATCTGACGCAAGAAAGAATAACTAAGATTAACCGTCAGACAACCTCAATCAGACGCAGTTAGCTTAGAAGGAATGCTTGATGCCCAGATCGACACCATTCACACCAACGCTCGTACCGGCACCGTTACCCATCGGGTTGATGGTGTAGGCTGCATTACGGTCATTGTTGATGTGGGCGTAGTCGGCATACAGCTCGGTACGCTTGGAGAGAGCATAACGAACGCCGATAGACCATTTACCAGCATCAGCATCGCTGAGGGTCTTATCCTGGACGCGGCCATAGCCAGCCAGGATGGAGGTCTTGCCGAGCGGAACGGTTGCACCGACAAACCAGTTACGACGGTCATACTTCTGGTTTGCGGCGAGGCCAAAAGCTGCGCCAACCACATTGCCGCCAATGAAGGAGTTCACATCGCCCTTGATGACGTCATACAGACCGGCAACCTTCACAACGCCGAAATCATAAGAAACACCACCGGTTGCTACGTACAGGCGACCATCGGAGTAACCAACAGCCTTGGTGGTTTCATAGTCCAGATCGACGTTCAACGGACCATTTGCATAAATCAGGTTGGCAGAGAACAGACGATCATCGCCATGGTTGCCGCCATTGGAAATACGGGTGGCAGCAGAGTGGGATGCGTTCAACGAACCCTCAAGGCCTTGGGTGTTGGTGGCGTGTGCCAGAATCAGGGTGAAGCCAGCAAACGCCGGGGAAATGTAGGCAACAGCGTTCTGAGCACGATCGTACTGCGTGGTCATGGAGGTAAAGTTGCCGACGGAATAGTTACCGAACGGGTTGTACTTACCGAAGATGCCGTAACGCAGACCATCCAGATAGCCGGCGACCGCGGTACCGAAACCGCCGGTCATACCGACGTATTGGTGACCAGCGGTAGCAAGACCAGTGTTGCTGTCAGGAGAAATGCGATATTGAATATCAAAGAGAGCCTTCAGGCCACCGCCCAGGTCTTCGACACCCTTGAAACCGATATTGCTCTGGGCAGAGTTGCTTTGCAGATCGTTCTGCGAAAGGGTTTTAGCAACAGCACCATTATCGCCGCTACGATGCAACCATCCCATATCAACGGTACCGTAAATGGTCACGTTGGATTGCGCAAACGCTGCGCTGGAAGCAACAGCAGCAACAGCCAGTGCAATGATTTTCTTCTGCATTGAAACTTCTCCTTAGACGTCTTTTGTGAATAAACCTCAACGACCGCATGCGGCACGGACGAATCCCCCTCGGCCATCACGGAGGATGACATGGAACACTACTGCTTGCGAAGCTCGTGCCAGGTCAGAAAAATCTTGCGAAATAATTGCCAATCGACCATTTGACGGGCTTTGGCGTGGATTTAACAATACTCGCCGAAAAGCCCGGCACCAAATTGTTCGCTCCATAATTGGACAGCCACCCCGATTTATTGAGCAAAAACGCAACACATGAGCATGGAAGCGAAAAACAAAAACCCGGCACGCGGCCGGGCTTTTTCTGGGAAAGGCAGCAATTCAGAAGGCGTAGCGGGCGCTGACGCCGGCCAGCCAGTTGCGACCCGGCGCCGACTCGTAGAAACGGTTGTTGCTGTCGCCGACGATGACCGAACCGACGTACTGGCGATCGAAGATATTATCGAGGCGGACGAAGCTGCGCAGGCTCAACGGTCCGTACTGGCGGTCGACTCCGACGCGCAGGTTGGCGATGGCATAGCCGGGCGCCGCCTGACGTACGTTGTTATCCTCGACATAGACCTTGTCGCGGACGATACCTTCAACCGCGGCGTGGAAGCCGCTCGGCTTGTGCTTCCAGGCAACCTCGCCGAACAGGTTGTGGGCGGCGATACCGGGCAGCCGGCTGCCGGCCGTGACGACTCCGGTCGATGTCGAGAAATTCTCGGCATAGTGCGCGTCGAGGAAGGTATAGGCCAAACGGCTGCTCACCTGCTCGCTCCAGCGGCTGTCGAGCGCCACTTCCAGGCCTTGCCGCTCGGTCTTGCCGGCATTCTGGTATGCGGTGCGGCCGCCAGTACTGGACAGGACGACCAGTTCATCCTGCGTCTTGATCTCGAACAGTGCCACATCCAGGCGGCTGCTGGCGCCGAGCAGGGCTTTGGCGCCGACTTCGTAGTGCGTGCTGGTCGCCGGCTTGAGCGAGAAATTGAAGGAGCCGCCGCCGCTTGAATAGAACATTTCGTTGAAGGTTGGCGCCTCGAAACCGCGGGCGGCGCTGGCGTAGACGTTCAGCGAGTCGGTGACGCGCAGCATTGCGGCGACGGTCGGCGTGGTCTTGTCGTAGCTGACCCGGCCGCTGTCGTCGCCATTGACGCCACTGCGATAACGATCGTCGACCTTGAAGTCGACGTGGCTGTGGCGCAGGCCGCCGCTGAAGGTCCAGCGCTCGCCCTGCCATTCGGCCTGGGCGTACTGGTCGAAGGTGGCGACGCGATCTTGCTCGTTGCGGCGCAGGCGGCCAGTCAGCCCGCAGATGTTGCTGACGCAGTTGGCCGGCGCGCCGCTGCCGACGAAGTTTTCATAGCCCTGGCGGTCATCGGTCGCCTGCTCGTAGTCGAAACCGACGTTGGTGGTCAGGCGGCCGCCGGCCAATCCGAAGCGCCCGGTCCACCGGCCGGACAAGCCGGCGAAATCGCGGTCGAAGTCGATCACGCCGCCAGACTGCCGAGCCGATGAGGTTTGCGTGGAGATCGGAATGGACTGGAACTGCGTCGTCGAGCGCTGGCCGGCATAGGCCGAAACCTGCACGGTTTGATCGCCGAAGCGATGTTCGTAGGTCAGGCCGCCCTGCGTATGGTCGATGCTCTTGCGGGTATCGAACATCAACGCCGGGTAATTGCCCGAGGTATCCCGCGCCACGCCTTTCGGGTTGGCCCTGAATTCCGACCACTGCAGACCTTGCGGGTCCTGCGCATCCTGCCTGAAGGTATTGACCAACAAGGTCAGCTTGCCGTCCTGGCTCGGCCGGTAGGTCAGTTTGACCATGGTCTGGTCGCGTTCGGCGGCGCTGTGGTCGCGGTAGCCGTCGGTGGCGAAACGCGAGGCGTCGATCACGTAGCCGACGCCGCCGACTTCGCCCTGGGCGCTGAGGTCGGTTTTCCAGGTACCGTAGCTGCCGGCCGCGAAATTGCCTTCGACAGTGGGTGCGCCTTTGCCATCAGCGGTAAACATCTGGATCACGCCGCCGGCATGGTTGCCGTAGATGGCCGACAGCGGGCCGCGCATGACCTCGATGCGCTCGGCGCGGTCGAGGTTGAAGGTGGCGACCTGGCCCTGGCCGTCCGGCATCGAGGCCGGAATGCCGTCGGCGACCAGGCGGATGCCGCGCACGCCGAAAGCCGAACGGGCGCCGAAGCCGCGCGAGGAAATCTGCAGATCCTGCGCGTAGTTCTGGCGGTTCTGGACCGTCACGCCGGGTACCGAAGCGAGCGCTTCCGAGGCATTGACGCGGGCCTGGTCGGCGCCGATGCGCGCCGCATCGACCACGTCGATGGCGGCTGGGAGGTCGAAGGTGTTGTGCTCGACGCGGCTGCCGGTCACGACGACCGCGTCGAGGCTCACCACAGCATCTGCCAAGGCCAGCCCGGGAAAGGTGGCGGCCAGCAGTGCGACCATCCGGCTGGGCCGGGCAATGCGTGACGGAAGTTGGGTTGTCATTGTCTCTCCTGTAATTGTTTGGCCAGCGTATCGCTGCCCCCGGGTGCGATTATTCGGATCGCCCTGGCCGGGCGCCTCCAAATGATCACCCGAGTAGCCTACAGAAAATCATGAGATGGTGTGGCGACCCGCTACGGACAACCTGGCCGGCCGGAAAAAAATGGCCCCGGAATCGCTTCCGGGGCCGAACCGAGTTGCTGCAGAGAGAGACGGTAGCCGTCAGGCGTAGGTGGGGGCGAAGCTTTCCTGCGGATTGGTGGCAGGGCCTTTGTCGCCCCAGTAGGGCGACAGCTTGCGCAGTTGGGCGATGATCGGCGGCACGGCGGCGATGACGCGGTCGATTTCGGCCTCGGTGTTGTAGACCGACAGCGAGAAGCGGATCGTGCCGTGGGCGGCGGTGTAGGGAATGCCCATGGCACGCATGACGTGCGAGGGTTCGAGCGAACCGGAAGTACAGGCCGAACCGGAACTGGCGGCGATGCCCTGCTTGTTCAACAACAACAGGATGGCTTCGCCCTCGATGTATTCGAAAGCGATGTTGCTGGTATTGGGCAGGCGGTTGCCGCCGGCGCCCGCGTCCCCCGTCGCGAAGCAATGGCTGATCTGGCTCAGGATGCCCTGTTCCAGCTTGTCGCGCAGGCGCCTGACCGTGGTGTTTTCGGCCTCCATGTGCTGCAGCGCCAGCTCGCAGGCCTTGCCGAGGCCGACGATGGACGCCGAGTTCTCGGTGCCGGCCCGCCGGCCGCGTTCCTGGTGGCCGCCGCGCAGCAGCGGCCGGAAGCGGCAGCCGCGGCGCAGGTAGAGCACGCCGATACCCTTGGGCGCGTGCAGTTTGTGGCCGGACAGCGACAGCATGTCGATCTTGGTGTTTTTCAGGTCGATGGGAATCTTGCCGACCGCCTGCACGGCGTCGGTGTGGAACATGATGCCCTTGGCCGAGGCCAATTCGGCCATTTCGGCGACCGGGAAAATGGTTCCCGTCTCGTTGTTGGCCCACATGGCCGAAACGATCGCGACGCGGTCGTTCAACAGGGACTTGTATTCGTCCAGGTCGAGGCGGCCCTTCTTGTCCACCTTGAGCTTGTGGACGATGTAGCCCTCCTTCTCCAGCCATTCGCACAGGGTCAGGATGGCCGGGTGCTCGACGTTGGTGGTGATCACAGTGTTGCGCTCGGGCTGGGCCTTCAGCGCAGAGAGGATAGCGGTCGAGTCGGATTCGGTGCCGCAGGACGTGAAGATGATTTCCGAATCGTGCTCGGCGCCGAGCAGCGCCTGCACCTGGCTGCGCGCCTTTTTCAGCGCCTTGCCGACTTCGCTGCCGAAGGCGTGGATCGATGAGGCATTGCCGAAATGCTCGGTGAAAAACGGCAGCATGGCTTCGACCACAGCGGGATCGACCCGCGTCGTCGCGTTGTTGTCCAGGTAGATCGGTTTCGGTTCCATGGGGAGACCTCAGTTGTTAGTTGCTAGTCATTACTTGCTAGCCGCTAACTACTAGCGACTAACAACTCGCTACTACGCTTCAACAGGCATGTGCGACGACGGCAGGACCTGGACCAGTTCGCCCAGCGTCTCGATCATTTTCTGCTGGATGCCGCCGAGGGTGGCCGCTTCCATCATGCAGCCGGAGCAGGCGCCCTTCAGATGCACGTAGATCTTCTTGCCCTGCACGTCGGCCAGTTCGACGTCGCCATGGTCGCGCTGCAACATCGGGCGAACCGATTCCAGCACTTCCTGGATCTTGGCGATCTTCTCGACGATGGAGAGCTTCTTCGCCGGCGGCTTCGGTGCTTCCGGCGTCGCCGGGCAGGCGGGCGGCGGCGACACTTCGCCGGGACCGGCGCGCTCGGCCTTGACCTGGGCGAGGATTTCCTCGATGCCCTCATGGCAGGCGGCGCAACCGCCACCGGCCTTGGTGTAGAAGGTCACTTCCTCGACGGTGTTCAGGTTGTTGGCCTTGACCACGTCCTCGATCATCACCGCGTCGATGGCGAAGCACTTGCAGACCAGCGCACCTTCTTCGTGGTCGTCCGACCATTCCTCGCCGCGGTAGTTGGCGATGGCCGCCTGCAGGGCCTCGCGGCCCATCACCGAGCAGTGCATCTTTTCCGGCGGCAGGCCGTCGAGGTAGTCGGCGATGTCCTGGTTGGAGACTTTCAGCGCCTCATCGAGCGTCATGCCCTTGATGATCTCGGTCAGCGCCGACGACGAGGCGATGGCCGAGCCGCAGCCGAAGGTCTGGAAATGCGCGTCCTGGATCACTTCGCTTTCCGGCTCGACCTTGAGCATCAGGCGCAGCGCGTCGCCGCACTGGATGGAACCGACGTCGCCGATGCCGTTGGCTTCTTCCAGCGGGCCGGAGTTACGCGGGTTGAAGAAGTGTTCGCGGACCTTGTCTGAGTATTCCCACATGGCGTGCGCTCCTTAGACCGAGAACGACGAGCCGCAGGAACACTGCGAGCTGGCGTTCGGGTTGTCGAACTTGAAGCCGGTGTGGGTCAGCGTGTCGACGAAATCGACCGTGACGTTGTCGATCATCGGAAAGGTCATCGGATCGACCAGCAGCTTGACGCCCTCGACTTCCAGTTCCCAGTCGTCCTCGGCCTTCTCGGCCTCCAGCTTCATGCCGTATTGCAGGCCGGAGCAGCCGCCACCGGAGATCATCAGGCGCAGGCCGGCGACCGGCGTTTCGGAGCCGCGGATAAAGCGCTGGACGGCTTTCACGGCGGCAGGGGTCAGATTGATCATGTCGGTTCTCCAGGGGTTGATGCCCTCTTCTTGCAAAGGGTATGCCACGCGACCAACCCGAAATAAACCGCCTTTTTTCAATAACTTGCCAAGACATCAGGCTTTGTCGTGTTTGCGACAAAGATGGGGAAAGCCACGTTTTGTCGGGTTCCCCCAGTCGCACGGCAAAGGGAACCAGCCAGCCCGCATGCAGTCATAGTCTGGAAACGCCCATGGGACAAGCCTTTCGGAGACAGACGGCCGTACACGCCGGTGTGTAGGGCATTTCCGACGGTCAGTAAAAGCGGAAACGGCACGAGCAGACGGGGAAACCGATGAGCAAACGCACGCGCCAGGAGACGATCATGACTTGCATCTGGGAAAGAAGCTTCGCCGAATTTGCCGGGCCGGGTATCCATTACCCGTCCGATACCATGCGCATCGACGATGGCGAGGCGGCAGCCATCGTCGCCGAACTGGCCGCCCGGGAACATGTGCCGACCGTACTGCGCCCGACCGGCGCCCAGCGCGGCTACTCGATCGGCCATGTCGCCGGTACGCCACATACCCTGCTACTCGCCGACAAGCGCGTCGTCGGCTTCTACGCCGGCTCCTATCTGTGGATAGAACGCCGGCATCGCGGCTGCGGCCTGGCGACGCCGCTCATCCTGGCCGCAGCCCACAATCGTGGGGGCACGGTATTGCCGCCGGGCGTCGTCTTCCAGGGATTCACCGGTCGTGGTCTACGCGCCCACCGGGCGGCGCACCGCCACGCGGTCCGTTCCGCCATCGTGGCCGGCCAGCCGGTACCGCCGGCCGTGATCGCCGAACTGGAAGGCCACGCCAGCCATCGCGGGCACGGCAGTTTATCCCGCCAGGCGCTCCCGCAGTCTGGGCACCGCCCAATCGACAAAGGCGCGGATACGCGGTGAAAGCAGCCGACTATGGGGGTAGGCCAGGCTGACCGACACCGGTTCGGGCTCCCAGTCGTGCAGGATGCGCACCAACTGGCCGCTGGCCTCCAGCTCCCGGGCCTGATAGCCGAGGAAACGGCCGCAACCGAGTCCCTTGCGGCAGGCATCCAGCGCCACATCGACCTGGTTGGCGGCGAAGGTATCGGTGATGGCCACCTTCTGCGTTTCGCTGCCCCGTGAGAACAGCCAATCATTGCCGTTACCCATGCCGGTGAAGCGGACGGTCCGATGTTCGGCCAGATCGGCCGGGGATTGCGGAACGCCATGGCGGGCCAGATAGTCCGGACTGGCGCAGACGATGCGCGCCGTGGCGCCCAGCGGAATGGCGACCAGCGACGAATCCAGTAGCGGGCCGATGCGGATGGCCAGATCAATCCCTTCTTCGAGCAGGTCGATGACCCGGTCGAGGAGGAGCAGCCGGGCGCGCATTTCCGGGTAGGCGACGAGGAAATCGGTGACCACCGGCGCCACGTGCAGGCGGCCAAAAGTCACCGGGGCGGTGATGGCCAGCCGGCCGCTCGGCGTCAGCTGGCGGTCGCTCAGGGCATTCTCGGCTTCTTCGAGATCGGCCAGCAGGTGGCGGCAGCGCTCGAAATACTCGCGGCCTTCCTCGGTCAGCGCAATGCGCCGGGTTGTCCGATTGAGCAGGCGCACGCCCAGCCCCTGCTCCAGCGCCGACAAGGTACGCACCACGGCGGTCAGCGAAACGCCGAGGCGCTCCGCGGCGCCGGTCAGGCTGCCGGCTTCGACGATATGCACAAAGGTGCTCATGGCCTTGAACTTGTCCATGCCCCGATATTAATCCGGTTTTCGCAGCAATCAAATGCGATGCAGTCTATTTATTGCACCCCATGGATGTCGCAACATGGCTTCCTCACCTGACTCTTCGCAAGGAGGAGGCCATCATGTCCCGCCATTTTGCCCACATTGCCTTCACGCCCGGCGTGCGTGCCGAACAGCGCCGCTACAACGGCCAGGAAGCGCCGATGACGGCCGCAGGCGAAACGCCGGAACTGGAAGATGGCGAACGCGCCTTCATCGCCGCCCGCAACAGCTTCTATCTGGCGACCGTCAATGCGGACGGCTGGCCGCATGTCCAGCATCGCGGCGGGGCGACCGGCTTCCTCAAGGTCGTCGGACCGTCGCTGATGGCCTTTGCCGACTATGGCGGCAACCGGCAATTCGTCAGCGTCGGCAACCTGATGGAACACCCGAAGGCGGCGACGCGGATCAGCATGACCCGCTCGGCGACTGGTTCGCCGGGGGACGAAACGGCTTGCAGCAAGGCGGGGTCGGCATCGGCAGCAGGGCATACTTCGATGGTGCCGAGGATTTTCAGGCGCCGGCGATTCG
>DATGXM010000188.1:0-5684 GCA_035298985.1 Azonexus sp.
CGACCTGGCCGGCCAGCAGGCGCCCCGCGCCTTCTTCGTCAACAACTCGCTGGCCTCGCTGATCGACGACAGCGAACCGCCCAATTACACGCGCTACATCCGGCACCTGCGCCACGTTCTGCTCGACGATCTCGGCTTCAAGGGCAAGGACGTTCTCGTCCTCGGCGCCGGCGGCTTCACGCTGTCGCACCGTGAGCCGCTCAACCGCTACACCTACGTCGATATCGACCCGGCCATCCGCGCCATCGCCGAAAAACACTTCCTGCGCGAACCGGCGCGCGGCGAATTCATCGCCGACGACGCCCGGCGTTTCGTCACCACCAGCCAACGCCGTTTCGACGCCGTCGTCGTCGACGTCTACAGCTCGCACACCGCCATCCCCAGCCACCTGGTCACCCGCGAATTCTGGGCCGCTACCCGGCGCGTGCTGAAACCGGATGGTGTTCTTCTCGCCAACCTGATTCTCGACGGCAAGCTGGAGACACCCTACGCCCGCAACCTGCTGGCCACCATCGAGAGCGTTTTCGGGCGCTGCGCGGTGGATGTGCTGCACAAGGGCAAGCCGCTGGCCAATGTCGAGGTCGCCTGTTTCGCCAGCAGTCTGCCGACGCCGGTACAGCTCTATCGCGACGAGAAGAACCGCGCTGACCTGGATCGCGCCCGTTCGCGGTAACGCTAAGCGCCGTCTGCGATCATGGCCGACGGACCATCAGGACTCAGGAGAGCCGGCGACGCGCCTCGAACAGACATACACCGGCCGCCACCGAGACGTTCAGGCTCTCGACGCTACCGTGCATGGGAATCTTGACCAGCTGATCGCAGTTTTCGCGGGTCAGGCGGCGCATGCCCTCGCCTTCGGCGCCTAACACCCAGGCTGTCGCCTTGGGCCATTCGGCGGCGTAGAGATCGCTCTCCGCCTCGCCGGCCGTGCCGACCACCCAGATCTCGCGCTCCTGCAGCTCGCGCAGCGTCCGCGCCAGGTTGGTGACCATCACGTAGGGCACCGTCTCGGCAGCGCCACAGGCCGTCTTGGCGGCCACGTCGGTCAGTCCGACCGCCCGATCCTTGGGGGCGATGACGGCATGGACCCCGGCTGCATCGGCCACCCGCAGGCAGGCGCCGAGATTGCGGGGGTCGGTGATGCCGTCGAGCACGAGCAGGAAAGCCGGTTCTTCCAGCGTATCGAGCACGTCGTCGAGATGGGCAACCTGGCGGCCGCCTTCGATGCGCGCCACGACGCCCTGGTGCTTGGCATCCGGCGCCATGCCGTCAAGCCGCTTGCCGTCGGTGGCGATGATCCGGATATCCTGCAATTCGGCGTGCTTGAGCAGATCGCGGGCCCGGGCGTCCTGACGCGTTGCATCGACCATGATTTCCTTGATCGAACCCGGATCATGGCGGAGTTTGGAGATGACGGCGTGGAAACCGTAAATCAGACGGGAGGACATGGCTGCTTTCAGTATTCGGAATGGCGGATTCTACCGCGCCCCCAGCCCCGCTCGCCAATCGCCAACCCTGGCCGGCAGCGTTTCAACCGTGGCCGATCAGCAGATCGCCGCGGGTGACCCAGCGGGCCAGCAACATGTCATGCAGCGAAATGTGATTGGTAACCCAGCGCGACAGCAAGGCGTCGAGGTCGCGGATACGCGAAACGACATGCGAGGTATCCAGCGCCGACACGATCTCCTGGACCTTGGCGGCAATCTCGGCATGGTCCTCCATGTGCGCATTGCACACATCGCGATCAATCACCTGCATCAGGGACTCGCGCATGATCGCCTCTTCGTTCTTGAAGTGATCGAGAATGAAGGAGAAGATATCCCCGAGCAACCCCACCAGATGGCCCTCGCAGCGCTCCTGCATCGCTTTGCCACACGCGGCGCAATCCTGGAATGACAGATAGTCGCCACAGACCTTGCGCAAGTTGGCGATCGAAGCAATCAGAAAGCGGTGCTCGATGTCGATCAGCTTATGCCCGGTAAGCAGTTCGGGAGGCAAGGCCCCGACACCGAGCCAATGGACGACCGCGTCCGACAACGAATCGACAGAACCGCCTCTCACGTCATGAATCGGCACGTTCCGCAGTTTCGTCATGGCCACCCCGCTATTTGCATAACGCGACATTTTAAGACCAAACGGATCAAATATGCTTAACGGGATTCAGTTTTTGAAGATATAGCCGTTAAGGAGTCATATCAGGCATGTGAGAACAACTTGCTTACCGAAAATCAGAAACACTGGGGTGTCGATCAATGGGCTGCCTTCCTGAGCAACCGCGAACTCCCCTGCATGCGGCGCTCCAAAATCCGCCTGCTCGAACTTGAAGCGGAGCGTGGGGAAACGCTCTCGGCGCGCGACCTTGCCGACATCGCCGCCGCTGACCCTTTCCTGTGTCTTCGCTTGCTCCGGGAGGCCGAGGCGCATCGTGCGCAGCGTCTGGGACATGAAACGACCACACCGCTCGCCGCCGTCATGCAACTCGGTAGCGATACCGTGCACCAATTGCTGCTGAATTGCCCGGAGACCGACGAAACGAATGCCGGCCTGGCCGAATGCGAGGCGCGGTCGCACCTTGCCAGCCGCCTGGCGCTGCGCTGGGGGAGCGCGCGTGCCGACGTGTCGCCGGACGAGGTGGCGATGGCCGCCTTGCTGGCGGAAATTGGCGAACTGCTGCTCTGGTCTATAGCCCCCGAACTGCCACTGAACGCCCTCGCCGCCCTGCACTCCGGGCGTTCGCCCCGCTCGCTGCAAGCTCAGGTCGACACCTGCGGCTTCCGTTTCAAGGACCTGACCTTGAAATGCACCGCCATATGGCACCTGCCCTCCCTGCTTACCCAACTGATCCGCGGCATCGACAACACCCGGGCCAATCTGTCGCGCCTGTGCATCGATACCGCCCGCCATCTCCTTAGCGAAGGCGGTGGCAGCCCCGCCTTGCCGTCGGATATCGCCGAGGCCGGACAGATCATCCCCGGTGCCAGCCTGACGTGGCTGGCCGAGCAGTTACCCGAACTGGACGAAGCGCAGATCGCCGGCATCGTCGCCAAGGCGGAAGACCTGCTCAACCCCACTCACCAGTAAGGCGGAGGCAGAGCTCAGCGCTGCTTGGCAGGTTTCTTTCGTGCCGGTTTCACTGCCGCAGCCTTGGCTCGTCCGGCAGCCGGCTTGGCGGCCTCTAGCTTGGCGGGCGCCTTCGTCGATTTCGCCTTGGTTTTCGGCTTGGCAGCTGGCTTAACCGCTGGTTTGGCTTCCGATTTTGCCATGGGCTTCGCTGCAGGCATCGCGAGCGGCTTAGCGGGGGCTGCAGAAACCTTGGCCCCAGCCACTTTTCGGCCGCCCGACTGACGTTCATCCTGGGCCAGCACGAAATCGATGCGGTTCGATTCGAGATCGGCCCTGACCAGCTTGACGCGCACCCGGTCGCCCAGGCGGAAACGCTGGCCGGTCCGTTCGCCCAGCATCTGGTGCTTGATGTTGTCGAACTGGAAGTAATCCGAGCCCAGTTCGGACACATGCACCAGGCCTTCGATGTAGATGGCGTCGAGCGCCACGAAAATGCCGAAGGCGGTCACCGCCGAGATCGTGCCGTCGAACTCCTCACCGATGCGTTCCTTCATGAAGAAGCACTTCAGCCAGTTCTCGACGTCGCGCGTCGCCTCGTCGGCGCGACGCTCGGTGGCCGAGCATTGCAGGCCGATATCGTCCCATTCCCGCTCCGGCACGTATTTCTCGCCGGCCAGCACGGCCTTGATGGCGCGGTGCACCAGCAGGTCGGGGTAGCGCCGGATCGGCGACGTGAAATGAGTGTAATGCTCGTAGGCCAAGCCGAAGTGGCCGACGTTGTCCGGGCTGTACATCGCCTGCTTCAGCGAGCGCAGCATCACCGTCTGCAGCAGCTGGAAATCCGGCCGCTGCTTGACCTTCTCGAGCAGCAGGCCGTAATCCTTGGCGCGCGGGTCGTCACCGCCGCCCAGGGTGAGGCCGAATTCGCCGAGGAAGGCGCGCAGGTTCTTCAGCTTGTCCTCTGACGGACCTTCGTGGACGCGATACAGGCAGGTCTGCTTGTGCGTCGCCAGGAAATCGGAGGCGCAGACGTTGGCGGCCAGCATGCATTCCTCGATGATGCGGTGCGCGTCGTTGCGCACGACCGGCACGATGTTGTCGATCTTGCCCTGGTCGTTGAACAGCATCATCGTCTCGGTCGTCTCGAAATCGATGGCGCCGCGCTCGGCCCGCGCCTTGTGCAGCGCGCCGAACAACTTGTACAGGTTCTGCACGTGCGGCAGGACGGCCTGATGCGCCTCAGTTTCAGGTTTCTTCTCGCCCGACAGCCACGACCACACCAAGTTATAGGTCAGTCGGGCATGCGAGCGGAAGACCGCCGGGTAGAAGCGGTACTTGCCGATCTTGCCCGCCGCGCTGATGTCCATGTCGCACACCATGGCCATCCGCTCGACATCCGGGTTCAGCGAACAGATGCCGTTCGACAGCTTTTCCGGCAACATCGGGATGACCCGGCGCGGGAAATACACCGAATTGCCGCGCTCCAGCGCCTCCTTGTCCAGCGCCATGCCCGGCTTGACGTAATGCGACACGTCGGCGATCGCCACCACCAGCCGCCAGCCGCGCCCCTTCTTTTCGCAGAATACCGCGTCGTCGAAGTCGCGTGCCGTTTCGCCGTCGATGGTGACCAGTGGCAGTTCGCGCAGATCCTCCCGGCCTTTCAGGTCCATCTTGCGCACCTTGTCCGGCAGCTTCTTGTTCTCGTCGAGCGCCGCCTTCGAAAACTCGAACGGCAGGTCATGCTTGCGCAGGGCGATCTCGATCTCCATGCCGGGATCGGCGTAGTTGCCGAGCACCTCGATGATCTTGCCGATCGGCTGCGAGAACTTGCTCGGCTGCTCGATGATCTCGACCATCACCACCTGCCCGGACAGCGGCTTGTCCTTGGCCTTCTTTTCGGGCGGCACCAGGATGTCCTGCGAAATACGCTTGTTCTCGGGGACCACGACGACCACGCCGTGCTCGACGAAGACGCGGCCGACCAGCCGCGTATTCACCCGCTCGGTCACCTCGACGATGCTGCCCTCCGGGCGCCCCTTGCGATCGATGCCGGTGACCCGGACCAGCGCGCGGTCGCCATGCAGCACCTTGCCCATCTGGTGCTGGTCGAGAAAGATGTCGGCGCTGCCGTCATCGGGAATCAGGAAGCCGTAGCCATCCGGGTGCCCCTGGATCTTGCCCGGCGTCAGGCTGGCCCGCTCGGGCAGGATGTAGGCGCCCTTGCGGTTGCGCATCAGCTGGCCTTCGCGCTCCATGGCACCCAGCCGGCGCTGGAACATCTCGCGCTCGCTGACGGCGATATCGAGCAATTCAGTCAGCTCGATGAAACCGAGTGGCCGCCCCTCATCGGCCAGAATCTGCGAGACATACTCGCGCGACGGCAGGGGGAAGTCGTAGCGCGCCGACTCGCGCTCGAAAAATGGATCGGCCCGGCGGACCTTGGACAGTTTCTTTCTTGACATTAACGGTATTTCCTCTAGAATGCGCGCTCTTCGCACCTGTGCCCAGGTGGCGGAATTGGTAGACGCACTAGTTTCAGGTACTAGCGGGTAACTCCGTGGGGGTTCGAGTCCCTTCCTGGGCACCAGCGATTTTGATTGAAGGCTTCGAGCGATCGAAGC
>DATGXM010000189.1:0-2082 GCA_035298985.1 Azonexus sp.
CCTCGGCGCCACCCGCCCAACGGCGGTGAACCTGCACTGGGCGCTGGCCCGCATGCAAAAGATCCTGCGCCCGCTGCCGGCCGCAGAACGCTGTGCCGCCGCCTGGGTCGAGGCCGCCGCCATCGCCGAGGAAGACGTGGCGCAGAACGCCGCCATCGGCCAACACGGCCTGCAGCTGTGGAACGAGCTGATCGTCGCCGACGGCCAGACGCTGAACATCATGACCCACTGCAATGCCGGCTGGCTGGCCACCGTCGATTGGGGCACCGCCCTGTCGCCAGTCTATGCCGCGCACGACGCCGGCGTGCCGGTACACGTCTGGGTTTCCGAAACCCGGCCGCGCAACCAGGGCCTGCTCACCGCCTGGGAACTGGAACAGCACGGCGTGCCGCACACCCTGATCGCCGACAACGCCGCCGGCCTGCTCATGCGCACCGGCAAGGTCGATGCGGTGATCGTCGGCGCCGACCGCATCGCCGCCAACGGCGACGTCGCCAACAAGGTCGGCACCTACCTGAAGGCGCTGGCCTGTGCCGACAACGGCATTCCCTTCTACGTCGCCGCGCCGCGCTCGACCCTTGATTTCGCCTGCCGCGAAGGCGCCGACATTCCGATCGAGGAGCGCGACGGCGACGAATTCCGCCTGGTGCACGGTCTCGACCAGCACGCCCAGCCTTCCGCCCTGCGCCAGCTGCCGGCCGGCGAGGATGTGGCCAATCCGGCTTTCGACGTGACGCCGAACTGGCTGGTCAAGGCCATCATCACCGAACGCGGCGTCTGCCCGGCCAGCCGCGAAGGCCTGCTCGCCCTCTACCCGGAAGAAGCCGGTGGCTGACCTGCGCGAACAACTGATCGCCGCCGCCCGCGCCATGCAGCCGGCCGGGCTGAACAAGGGCACCGCGGGCAACGTCAGCGTGCGCCAGGGCGACGGCTACTACATCACGCCGACCGGCATGCCCTACGACCGCCTGGCCGCCGACGACATCCCGCTGATGGCCCTCGACGGCTCGCACCAGGGGACGCGCAAGCCGTCGTCGGAATGGCGCTTTCATCGCGATCTCTACGCCGCCCGGCCGGAAGTCGGTGCCGTGCTGCACGCCCATTCGCCCTTCGCCGTCAGCCTGGCCTGCCTGCGTCGCGACATTCCGCCCTTCCACTACATGATCGCCCGCTTCGGCGGCGACACCATACGCTGCGCCGATTACGCCATTTTCGGTTCGGAAGCGCTGTCGGCGTCGGCCATGGCCGCCATGGCCGACCGCAAGGGTTGCCTGCTGGCCAACCACGGCCTGCTCGTCGCCGGCCGCGATCTCGACGAGGCCCTGGCGCTGGCCATCGAACTGGAAGAACTGTGCGAACAGTACTGGCGGGCCTGCCAGCTGGGCGAACCGGCCCTGCTGTCGGCCGGCGAAATGGCCGAGGTGCTCGTCAAATTCGCCGGCTACGGCCAGCAATGAACCCGGTGCGCCAACCCCACGACCTGTCGCGCTGGGCGCACCAGCACCAGTACGGCACCGGCAATGCGGCGGCCGAACGCAGCACCCGCCTGGTGATGTGGATCACCATCGCCACCATGCTGGTCGAGATCGTCGCCGGCTGGTGGTTCAACTCGATGGCCGTGCTCGCCGACGGCTGGCACATGAGTTCGCACGCCCTGGCCATCGGCCTGTCGGCCTTCGCCTACGGCGCCGCCCGCAAGTACGCCGCCGACCCCACCTTCGCCTTCGGCACCTGGAAAATCGAAGTGCTGGCCAGCTACAGCAGCGCGCTGTTCCTGCTCGCCGTGGCCGGCGCCATGGTTTTCGGTTCGCTCGAACGGCTGTGGTCGCCGCAACCCATCCACTACCCGGAAGCCATGGGCGTCGCCGTCTTCGGCCTGGTCATCAACCTGATCTGCGCGCTGATCCTGGGCGGCACGCACGGGCACGGCCATGACCACGGGCATGGGCATGATCACGCTCACGGCCATGCCCATCACGACCATCACCACGATCTGAACCTGAAGGCTGCCTATATCCACGTCGTCACCGATGCGCTGACTTCGGTGCTCGCCATCGCCGCGCTGGCCGGCGGCTGGTTCCA
>DATGXM010000190.1:0-2023 GCA_035298985.1 Azonexus sp.
GTGCAGCAAGGGCAGCGTGAAACCGGCGGTCTTGCCGGTGCCGGTCTGCGCGCCGGCCATCAGGTCGCCGCCCTTCAGCACGGCCGGAATGGCCTGCGCCTGGATCGGCGTCGGCACCTCGTAGCCCTGGTCGCGCACGGCGCGCAGCAACGGCTCGGCCAGGCCGAGTTGGTCGAAATTCATTGTTTCTCTTTGTGGGAACCGCCTGTCGCCCGCCGAACGGGGGCGCCAGTCTCAGGCGTCAGTGACGGTGATGTCCGCGCATGCGGTGTCGGAGGCCGACGCCGACGCAGCGACTGGTGGCTGCATCGATGGGGTTGATTGTATCCGCCCGTGTCCAACGCGCTTGTCGAAGAGCCGGTGCAATGCCCCGTTCTTCACGGGTTCGGCGGCGGTCCAGGCCCGCCGGCGTGCTGCGGCGATAATCCGCCGATGGCCCAATACGTCTTTACCATGAACCGCGTCGGCAAGATCGTGCCGCCGAAGCGGCAGATCCTGAAGGACATCTCGCTGTCCTTCTTCCCGGGCGCGAAGATCGGCGTGCTCGGTCTGAACGGCTCCGGCAAGTCCACCCTGCTCAAGATCATGGCCGGCGTGGACAAGGAGTACGAGGGCGAAGCCACGCCCATGCCGGGCATCAAGATCGGCTATCTGCCGCAGGAGCCCCAGATGGACCCGTCGCAGACGGTGCGCCAGGCGGTGGAAGAGGGCATCGGCGGCGTGCTGGCGGCCAAGAAGCGGCTGGACGAGGTGTACGCGGCCTACGCCGAGCCGGACGCCGATTTCGACAAGCTGGCCGCCGAGCAGGCCGAGCTGGAAGCCATCATCGCCGCCGCCGGCAGCGAGAACACCGACCTGCAGCTGGAACTGGCCGCCGACGCACTGCGCCTGCCGCCCTGGGACGCGGTGATCAAGAACCTGTCCGGCGGCGAGAAGCGCCGCGTCGCGCTGTGCCGGCTGCTGCTGTCCAAGCCCGACATGCTGCTGCTGGACGAGCCCACCAACCACCTGGACGCGGAGTCGGTGGAATGGCTCGAGCAGTTCCTGCGCCGTTTCTCGGGCACGGTGGTGGCCATCACCCACGACCGCTACTTCCTGGACAACGCCGCCGAGTGGATCCTGGAACTCGACCGCGGCCACGGCTTCCCCTTCAAGGGCAACTACTCGGACTGGCTGGAAGGCAAGGAAGAGCGCCTGAAGCAGGAGCAGAAGACCGAGGACGCGCGCGCCAAGGCCATGAAGCAGGAACTGGAGTGGGTGCGCAAGAACGCCAAGGGCCGCCAGGCCAAGAGCAAGGCGCGCCTGGCCCGTTTCGAGGAGCTGAGTGACGTCGAATACCAGAAGCGCAACGAGACCAACGAGATCTTCATCCCGGTGGCCGAGCGCCTGGGCAACGAGGTCATCGAGTTCAAGAACGTCACCAAGAGCTTCGGTGACCGCGTGCTCATCGACAACCTGAGCTTCAAGGTGCCGGCTGGCGCCATCGTCGGCATCATCGGGCCCAACGGTGCGGGCAAGTCCACCCTGTTCCGCATGATCCAGGGCACCGAGCAGCCCGATTCGGGCGAGGTGATCATCGGCAAGACCGCCAAGCTGGCCTTCGTCGACCAGAGCCGCGAGAACCTGGCCAACGACAAGACCGTGTGGGAGGACGTCTCCGGCGGCCTGGACAACATCGTCGTGGGCAAGTTCGTCATGCCCAGCCGTGCCTACATCGGCCGCTTCAACTTCAAGGGCAACGACCAGCAGAAGCTGGTGGGCAGCCTGTCGGGTGGCGAGCGCGGCCGGCTGCACCTGGCCAAGACGCTGGCGCAGGGCGGCAATGTGCTCATGTTGGACGAGCCCTCGAACGACCTGGACGTGGAAACCCTGCGTGCGCTGGAGGAGGCGCTGCTGGAGTTCGCCGGCTCGGCCATGGTCATCTCGCACGACCGCTGGTTCCTGGACCGCATCGCCACCCACATCCTGGCCGCCGAAGGCGACTCGAAGTGGTTCTTCTTCGACGGCAACTACCAGGAGTACG
>DATGXM010000191.1:0-3141 GCA_035298985.1 Azonexus sp.
CTTCACGGCCACCCGCGAGCCGGCCGCCGGCCCGGCCCGCCGCCAGGCAACGGCACCGCTCTACGTCGTGCAGAAGCACGCCGCCCGCCGCCTGCACTACGATTTCCGCCTCGAACTCGGCGGCACCCTGAAAAGCTGGGCGGTGCCCAAGGGGCCCAGCCTCGATCCGGCGGTGCGCCGGCTCGCGGTACATGTCGAGGACCATCCGCTGGCCTACGCCGACTTCGAGGGCAGCATCCCGGCCGGCCACTATGGCGCCGGCGAGGTCATCGTCTGGGATCGCGGCGTCTGGGAGGCGGCCGATGCCGATCCGGCCGCCGCCTACCGCGCCGGCAAGCTCAAGTTCCACCTGCTCGGCGAGAAGCTGTCCGGCGGCTGGACCCTGGTGCGCAGCCGCCTACCCGGCAGCGGCGACAAGGAGCAATGGCTGCTGATCAAGGAAAACGATGCCGCGGCGCGCCCGGCGGCCGACTACGACATCGTCGCCGCCCGCCCGGACAGCGTGCTCGGCCATGCCCCGCTGCCCGAAGCGGGCGCCGAACCCGCCCATGCGGTCGCGGCGACGCTTCCCGAGCGACTGGCGCCCACCCTGGCCACCCTGGTCGCCGCACCGCCGGCCGGCGACTGGCGCTACGAGGTCAAGTTCGATGGCTACCGGCTGCTGGCGCGGGTGGCGGGCGACGAGGTGCGCCTGTTCACGCGCAACGGCCTGGACTGGACCGCCAAGCTGCCGGAAATCGCTGCCGCGCTGCGCGCCCTCGATCTCGCCCCGGCCTGGCTGGACGGCGAGATCATCGTCCCCGACGCCGGCGGCCGCCCCGATTTCCAGGCCCTGCAGAACGCCTTCGAGCGTGGCCGCAGTGACGACATCGTCTATTGCCTGTTCGACCTGCCTTACCACGCCGGCCTCGACTTGCGCGCCGTGCCGCTCGAACAGCGGCGCACCCGCCTGGAAGGGCTGCTCGCCCACGTCGTGGACGAACGCCTGCGTTTTTCGGCCGAATTGCCGGCCGGCGGCGGCGACCTGCTGCGCAGCGCCTGTGCGCTCGGCCTCGAAGGCATCATCGGCAAGCGGGCCGGCAGCGCCTACGTCTCCCGGCGCAGCGCCGACTGGATCAAGCTCAAGTGCAAGCTCCGCCAGGAATTCGTCATCGGCGGCTACAGCGCGCCGCAGGGTGGGCGCAGCGGATTCGGCGCGCTGCTCCTCGGCGTGCACGAGGCGGGCGGCACCCTGCGCTACGCCGGTCGGGTGGGGACGGGGTTCACGGACGATAAGTTGCGGACACTGCACACCCGGATGCAGCGCCTGGCGCAGCCGACGCCGCCGTTTTCTCCGCCACCCGGCCGACGCGAGGCGGCCGGCGTCACCTGGCTGGCGCCGCGCCTGCTCTGCGAAGTCGAGTTCGCGGCCTGGACGCGCGAAGGCCTGGTCCGCCAGGCGGTGTTCCGCGGCCTGCGCGCCGACAAGCCGGCGCAGGATATTGTCCGTGAACAGCCCGTCCGCGAAAGGCCAGCCGCCAATCCTGGCCCCGCCGGCCGACCGGGCAAGGCCGAAGTGGCGGGGATCGCCATCAGCCATGGCGACCGCGTGATCGATCCGGAGAGCGGCACCACCAAGCTGGCGCTGGCCGAGTTCTACGACAGCATCGCACCGCATCTGCTGGCGCAGCTCGCCGGCCGCCCGCTGTCGCTGCTGCGGGCGCCGGAGGGCATCGCCGGCGAGCAGTTCTTCCAGCGCCATGCCGAGACGCTGGCCATCCCCGGCCTGCGCCGGGTTGCCACGGCGGCCGAGGACGAGCCGCTGATCGGCATCGACAGCCGGCATGCCCTGATCGGCGCGGTGCAGATGGGAACCATCGAATTCCACAGCTGGAATGCCGATTTCCGCCACATCGACCGGCCCGACCGCATCGTCCTCGATCTCGACCCCGACCCGGCGCTGCCCTGGGCGCGCATGGTCGACGCCACCCGCCTGGTGCTCGTGCTGCTCGACGAACTGGGCCTCGATGCCTTCCTGAAGACCAGCGGCGGCAAGGGCATGCACATCGTCGTGCCGCTCGCCGCCCGGCATGACTGGGACTCGGTCAAGGCCTTCGCCAAGGGCATCGCGCAGCACCTGGCGCGCCATCTGCCGGGCCAGTTCGTCGCCAGCATGGGGCCGAAGAACCGCGTCGGACGCATTTTCGTGGACTACCTGCGCAACCAGTCGGGCGCCAGCACGGTGGCCGCCTATTCGGTACGGGCGCGGCCCGGCCTGCCGGTGTCGGTGCCCATCGCCCGCGACGAACTGGAAACCATAGACGGCGCCGCCGCCTGGAACGTGCGTACGCTCTCGGATCGGCTCGCCGGGCTGACGGCCGATCCCTGGGCCGGCTACGCCCATCGCCAGCGCCTGGGACTGGCATGAAGCGGCAGGCTGCCGTCGCCCTGCTGGCCTGCACCCTGATCGTCGATGGGTGCGCCGTGCCGCCGGCGGCCAGTGTGCCGCTGCCCGAGCCGCCCGCCGCGCACCGGAGCGGCAGTCCCGAAGGGGCAGTGCGCCGCCACCTCCTGCGCCAGGACAGCGCGGGATTGCTGGCCATGCACCTGGCCGAAACCCGCAAGGCCATCGCCGCGCCCCTGACCCTGGGCAACCAGGCCCATTTGCTGGTCGACGGTCCGCAGACCCAGCAGGCCATGCTGCACGCCGTGTCCGGCGCCCGCCGTCAGGTCGACCTGGAAACCTACCTGCTCGAACCGGGCGGCATCGGCGATGAACTGGCGGCGCTGCTCGTTGCCAAGGCCGCGGCGCAGGTCCGGGTCCGCGTGCTGTACGACGGGGTCGGCTCGATCGCCACGCCGGAGGCCTATTTCGAGCGCCTGCGCAGCGCCGGCATCCCGGTGTGCACCTTCAACCCGGTCAATCCGCTGGGTGCCGACAGCCGGCTCAGCGTCAACAACCGCGACCACCGCAAGATCCTCATTGTCGATCAGCAGCTTGCCTTCACCGGCGGCCTCAACATCAGCGGAACCTACGCCTCGTCGCCCTTCCGTCGGCGCCACAAGGCACCCAGCGCAAGTCCCGACCCGAAGAGCGGCTGGCGCGACACGCACGTCGCCGTGCGCGGGCCGGTGGTCGGCCAGTTCCAGAGCCTGTTCGAC
>DATGXM010000192.1:0-2439 GCA_035298985.1 Azonexus sp.
AACCAGGTAGGCAACCCTGTCCCGATCGTCGCGGATCGGCGTCGTTTCAACGGCAACGTGTTCCTCGCCGCGCGGCGTGTGGTGAAGATGCAGCACGCGTTGCGGCTCGCCACCTTCCAGGCTCTGCTTCAGCGGGCAGGATTCGCCGGCCTGGTCGCAGGGCACGTCGAAATGATGGGAAACCTGGTAGCACTTGCGCCCGGCCAGCGGCTGACCGCTACCGAACTCCCGGACGTAGGCGGCATTGGCGGCAACAATGTTGTAGTCGGTATCCATCACGATACGCGGCTCGGGCAAGCCGTCGAGGAAGGAAATCAACTCGTTAAGAAAAGGTGCAGCCATGCCAATTTTGTCATCACAACCAATATCGTCAGTCATTATTGACACAAAAGTACCGTAAATGGCAAGCCAGACCCATCCAATAAACCACAACCATTTGATTAGTATGGCCTTCCTAACCCGCTGGAAACGGGCATGTATCTTGATATAAGCCTAGCGGAAACCGGAGACTCCTTCTGCCCACGGCGCTTTCCTCACCACACCAGGGGCAGAGGTCGACCCACCGGCATCTGGCGGCATATCCCCCTTAGTTCGCCCCGCAGGCAAGCTTGATGCGGCCAGGCTGTCCGGCGTCAGCAGTTCCGGTTTCCAACCTTTTCACCACATGTCCGAGGACCGATGAGCCAGCCAGAAGCCAGTACCCAGGAACTCCCTGTCAAAGTCACCTTTTACGAAAAGCGCAAGAAGATCCACGCCAAGGGCATCCGCGGCTATTTCGACAACTGGCGCATCACCCTGGTCATACTGACCCAGGTCATTTTCTATGGCGGCCTGTGGCTGAACTGGAACGGCCGGCAGGCCATCCTGCTCCACCTGGTCGAACGCAAGTTCTATATCTTCGGCGTCGTCTTCTGGCCGCAGGACGTCATCTACCTCGCTGCCCTGCTCATTGTTTCGGCCTACGCCCTCTTTCTGGTCACTGCCGTCGCCGGACGCCTGTTCTGCGGTTACGCCTGTCCGCAGACGGTCTATACCCAGCTGTTCATGTGGATCGAGAACTGGATCGAAGGTGACCGCAACGCCCGCATCAAGCTCGACAAGGCGCCGCTCGACCTGCGTAAGATACGCATCCGGGGCACCAAGCACCTGCTCTGGCTGCTGCTGGCGCTATGGACGGGCTTTACGCTGGTCGGCTACTTCACGCCAGTCAACGAACTGATCGACAACGTGCTGACCGGCAATCTCGGCCCGTGGGAAACCGTATGGATATTCCTCTACGGCGGCTTCACCTACCTGTTCGCCGGCTTCATGCGCGAGCAGGTGTGCAAGTACATGTGCCCCTATGCCCGCTTCCAGAGCGTGATGTTCGACCCGGATACGCTGATCATCACCTACGACCCGGAACGCGGCGAAACGCGCGGGGCGCGCAAGAAGGGGGTCGATGCCAAGGCGGCCGGCCTCGGCGATTGCGTCGACTGCGGCCTGTGCGTGCAGGTCTGCCCGACCGGCATCGACATCCGCAACGGCTTGCAATACGAGTGCATCGGCTGCGCCGCCTGCGTCGACGTCTGCGACCAGGTCATGGACAAGACCGGCCAGCCGCGCGGACTGGTCCGCTACTCGACAGAGAACGCGATGGCGCAGCACCTTGACCGCAAGGCTATCCTGGCCCACATCGTCCGTCCGCGCATCCTGCTGTACACCGCCATTCTGGCTGTCATTCTCGGCCTGTGCGCCTGGTTCCTCGCCCACCGCATCCCGCTCAAGGTCGATATCATCCGCGACCGCTCGGTGCTAGCGCGCGAAGCGGACGACGGGCGCATCGAGAACGTCTACATGCTGCAGATCATGAATACCGAGGAACGCCCGCACCGCTACCGGATCAGCGTCGAGGGCCTGCCTGGCGCCGAGATCGCCGGCAACCCGGAAGTCGAAGCGAGTGCCGCCGGCCTGACCTCCTATAACACCGTCGTCCGCGTACCGCCCGATGCCGGCAAGGTCGGCTCCAACCCGATTCACTTCGACATCGTCGCCATCGACAACCCGGACATCAAGGTCCGCGAGAAAGCCGCTTTCCTCCTGCCCCAATAGCGCCAAGGGGCAGACTCCGCTTGGGCGGGAGCCGGTCTCCCGCCTTTTTTTCGTCCCGACTCAGCGCGCCGGGCGCATGCCAAAACATGTCACTCTGCGTTAAATCGGACACGACGAAAGGCATAGGAGCTGAACTACAATACGCCACAGTCGCAAGAAAAACGGGGATTCGGGCATGGCCAAGGAACACACGACACGCGCTGGGCAAGACCGCCGCGACGATGACCAAGGGCCGCCCGATGGCTGGAAGGAGCGCCGCCGCCACGCCGAAAGACGCATCCCGACCGTCGAGGAACAAGACATGACGGAAACCGAGTGGCTAAATTACTTTGGCACCCCGGCGGCCAC
>DATGXM010000193.1:0-9000 GCA_035298985.1 Azonexus sp.
CCCGGCTTGCCGGCCGGCAGCCTGGGTTTCGTCTATCTGCCGGCGCTCGGCGTCATCCTGCTGGCCAGCATGCTGATGGCTCCGCTCGGTGCGCGCCTGGCCCACCGGCTGCCGATCAAGGTCCTCAAGCGCGTGTTTGCCAGCCTGTTGCTGGTGCTGTCCGCCAAGATGCTGTGGAGTTTGTACGGCTGAGCGAGGGATGTGTCATTCCCGCGAAAGCGGGAATCCAGAGAATCTACGAACTGGATCCCCGCCTGCGACCGCAGGAAGTCCCTGTGGGATGCTGAGATGACGAGTTAGTCAGTGTTTCTGATGGCGTGCACCATCAACTCGCCTTGAACACCGGTTTGCGCTTTTCCAGGAAGGCGGCCAGGCCTTCCTTGTAGTCCTCGGTTTCCAGGAAAGCGAAGGAGGCGGCCTTCTCCTCGTCGGTCAGCGGCCGGCCGTCGAGCAGGCGCGCTATCCACTGCTTGTGCCAGCCGGCGACCAGCGGGGCGCCGGCGCAGATGCGGCGAGCGGTGGCATGCGCTTCATCGGCCACTTGGGCATCGGCCACGACGCGCGTCAGTAGTCCTTTTTCATAGGCTTCTCGGGCGCTCAGGATGCGTCCCTCGAGCAGGATTTCCTTGATCACCGCCGGCCCGACCAGGCGCAGCAGTCCTTCCATTTCGCCCGGGTACATCGAGAAACCCAGGCGGTTGATCGGCGCACCGAAGCGCGCGCTTTCCCCGGCAATGCGGAAATCGCAGACGCCGGCGATCTCCAGCCCGCCGCCGATGCAGGCGCCGCTGATCAGCGCCACGGTGGGGTGCGGGCAGTCGGCGATGGCGTTGAGCGCCTTGGCCACCTCGCCGTGATAGTCCAGTGCCTGGGCCAGCGTGGCGCGGCCGGTGACGAATTCCTCGAGGTCGCCGCCGGCGGCGAAGGACTGGTCGCCCGCGCCGCGCACGATGACGCAGCGGATTTCCGGATCGGCGCTGAGGCGGCCGACCTGCTCGGACAACTGCTGCCACATGGCGCGATTGATGGCGTTCAGCTTGTCCGGGTTGTTCAGCGTCAGGGTGGCGATTTCGCCCTGGATATCGAGGTCGATCTGGCTCATGTGCTTGCTTTCTTTCGGTTTAATACCAATTTTGTATGGCGTTGGTGTAGGTCTTGCTGTCTTCTATAAGATATAATTATGAATGCAGTTTGTACTAATTATTAATAAGGGAGATAAGCCATGAGCAGCGCGATGTATGAGCGGATGCGGGCAAATCCGAAGTTCAAGGAACTGGTTGCTCGTCGGGGGCGGTTCGCATGGACTTTGGCCTTCATTGTCTTGGCCATGTTCTATGGCTTCGTGATGGTGGTTGCCTTCAACCCGATGTCCCTGGGGCAAGCGATTGCCGAGGGGTCGAAACTGACGGTGGGGGTTGCCGTCGAACTATTCATGTTCATTTTCTTCTGGGTGCTGACCGCAGTTTACGTTAAGCGCGCCAATGGCGAATTTGATGCCCTGACGCAGGAAATCGTCAAGGAAGCCTGGAAGGAGAACAAATAATGAAGCCTTCGACGCGCATCGCTTCGGCTATCGCCCTTTTTGCCCTCGCCGCCACGGCCTTCGCCGGCGGCCCGCTGGAAGGCATCACCGAAAAGCAGGCCACCAACTGGCACGCCATCATCATGTTCTGCCTGTTCGTCGCCATGACCATGGGCATCACCTACTGGGCGGCTTCCCGCACCAAATCGACGGCTGACTTCTACACCGCCGGCGGCGGCATCACCGGTTTCCAGAACGGCCTGGCCATTGCCGGCGACTACATGTCGGCCGCCACGCTGCTCGGCCTGACCGCCATGGTGTACACCCAGGGCTACGACGGCTACATCTACATGCTGTGCTTCTTCGCCGGCTGGCCGGTCATCCTGTTCCTGATGGCCGAACGCCTGCGCAACCTCGGCAAGTTCACCTTCTCCGACATCACCGCCTATCGCCTTGACCAGGGCAAGGTGCGCACCATGGCCGCGATCTCGTCGCTGACCGTGGTCTGCTTCTACCTGATCGCCCAGATGGTCGGCGCCGGCCAGCTGATCAAGCTCCTGTTCGGCCTGGATTACAACACCGCGATCTTCGCCGTCGGCATCCTGATGATGGTCTACGTCACCTTCGGCGGCATGGTCGCCACCACCTGGGTGCAGATCATCAAGGCCTGCATGCTGCTGTGCGGCGGTACGCTGGTCATGTTCCTGGCCTTCAGTCAGTTCGGCTTTTCCTTCAGCACGCTGATGGAAAAGGCGACCAGCGTCCACAAGCTGGGCGACAAGCTGATGTATCCGGGCGCCCTGCTCAAGGATCCGGTCACCGCCATTTCGCTCGGCCTCGGCCTGATGTTCGGCACCGCCGGCCTGCCCCACATCCTGATGCGTTTCTTCACCGTGACCGACGCCAAGGAAGCCCGCAAGTCGGTGCTCTACGCCTCCGGTTTCGTCGCCTACTTCTTCAATGTCATCTTCCTGATGGGCCTCGCCGGCATCCTGATCGTCGGCCAGAACCCGGAGTTCTTCGAAGGCGGCACGGTCGGCGGCAAGCTGGTCGGCGGCGGCAACATGGTCGCCATGCACCTGGCCAAGGCGGTCGGCGGCAACATGCTGCTCGGCTTCCTGGCTGCCGTGGCCTTCGCCACCATCCTGGCCGTCGTTTCCGGCCTGGCATTGGCTGGCGCCTCGGCGATCTCGCATGACATCTACGCCCGCGTCATCATGAAGGGCCAGGCGTCCGAAGCCAGCGAAATCCGCGTCTCCAAGATCGCCACCATCTGCCTCGGCGCCGTCGCCATCGTGCTCGGCATCCTGTTCGAGAAGCAGAACATCGCCTTCATGGTCGGCCTCGCTTTCGGCGTGGCGGCTGCCGCCAACTTCCCGGTGCTCATCCTGTCCATGTACTGGAAGGGCCTGACGACGCGCGGCGCGCTGTGCGGCGGCTACGGCGGCCTGATCTCGGCGGTGCTGTTCGTGCTGTTCTCGAAGTCGGTGTGGGTCGACGTGCTGGGCAACGCCGCCCCGCTGTTCCCCTACACCCAGCCGGCGCTGTTCGCCATGCCGGTCGCCTTCCTGCTCGCCTTCATCTTCTCGAAGACCGATTCCAGCGTTCGCGCCGGACAGGAAATCGACGCCTACGAAGACCAGTATGTGCGTGCCCAGACCGGGTACGGCGCGGCAGCAGCCAGTAACCACTAATAAGTCTGACGCAAGCAGACCAAACCCCGGCAGCCAAAACTGCCGGGGTTTTTCTTTGTCTACCTCCCGTACCGCCGATTTACAAGTGACATTTGTGCTAGATTTGTAAAATAAGGAGGTGTTAATGAAACGGGGAATTCAGCCGACCCAGGTTGAACGGAAAATGCGTGAGGACGACTTCATCGTTTCCAAGACCGATCCCAAGGGGATCATCACTTACGGCAATCCTATCTTCATCGAGTTTTCCGGTTATGCGGAAGAGGAATTGCTCGGGGTCCAGCACAACATCATCCGCCATCCGGACATGCCGCGGGCGGCCTTCAAGCTGGCGTGGGACACCATCCAGTCCGGCAAGGAGTTCTTTGCCTACGTCAAGAACATGTCCAAGGACGGCGCCTTCTACTGGGTGTTCACCCATATCTCGCCGGACTTCGATGCCCGGGGGAAAATCGTCGGTTATACGTCGGTGCGGCGCTGTCCGCGCGCCGGGGCTGTGGCCAAGATCGAACCGGTCTATCGGGCGATGCTCGACGCCGAACGGGCCGCCGGGGCGCGCACGGCCATCGAGGCCGGTACCGCAGTGCTCGTCGACATCCTGACACAGACCGGAATGAGCTATGAAGAACTCGTCTTTTCACTTTAAGCGCCAGTGGCTGGTCGCTGCCCTGCTGCTGGCGGCGGCCGGACTGGCCTTGGTCGCGCCGTGGGGGGTGCTCGGCGTTGTCGCCGCCGCTCTGCTTGTCCTGCTGTGGCCCGCCTCGGCAGCCAGCAGCGACCTCGGCAAGCTCGACGCCCTGCTCAACAAGGTGGTCGGCGGCGAACTGGTCGCCCGTTTGCCACATGCCATGGCCGACCCGACGCTGGAGGCGATCCGGGTGAATGTGAATGCGGTGCTCGACCAGACCGAGACCGCCTTCCGCGAAATCCTCGGCGCCCTCGAAGCCTCGTCGGCCGGTATCTCCGGGCGTCGCCTGCAGCTGCCCGGCCTGCACGGCACCTTTCGCAACGTGCTGGAGCAGATGCAGGTGATCCTCGACCGTCTGGACAGCGCCCAGGAGTCGATCGCCCGCGAGGCCTTGCTGTCGCGCATCTTCCTGCGCTCCGAGCGCGGCCTGTCGATGGCCATCGAGCACGTCCAGCACGCCCTGGGCGAGGTCGGCGGCAATTCGCGAAGCTCGCAGCAGCTGGCCGAAAATTTCGGGCAATCGGCGACCGGCATGTCGAATGCGGCGGAGCGCATGTCCGATGCCCTGGGTGGTGCCCAGCAAGCGGCCGAAGATGGCGTGCTGGCGCTTGACGACCTCAATGCCAAGGCGGCGGACATCCATTTGCTCACCGCGCGCATCGATGGCGTCGCCAAGCAGACCAACCTGCTCGCCCTCAATGCCGCCATCGAGGCGGCGCGGGCGGGAGAAGCCGGGCGCGGTTTCGCCATTGTTGCCGACGAGGTGCGCAAGCTGGCCGATCAGGCACAGGGTACGGCCGAGGAAATCTCGGCGGCGATAGCGGCCATGAGTATGTCAGTGCGCTCCGCGACGCAACAGATCGGTGATTTGAAGCAGTCGGTTTCCGAAGCGCGGCAAACCGCCCATGAATTCAGCGGCGAACTGGCCAGTTCGGCCGCACGGGCCCATCAGGTATGCGAACTGGCGACGACCATAGAAAGCGGCGCCGGTTCGATGGAGTCGTCGATGCGTCTGGTCGCCACGGCGCAGAGGGCACGCGCCGATGCGACCGCCATCCTGCACGGTGAGGAACTCAATGTCGATTCCCTGTCCGGCATGGAGCAGGAAGTGGTGAAAATCGCCCGTTCGCGCAAATGGGTCAAGGGCAGCACCGACCGCGAGGCCTTGGTCGCGATCTACGACAGCCTGTTCGCCAACATCGAGAGCCAGATGCGCTAGGCGAGGTCCTCAGGCCGCTTTGGCGGCTCGGGCGTCCATCTTGGTCAGCGCTTCGCGGCCGGACAGCAGATGGTCGTGCATCAGCTTCTCGGCCTTGGCGGCGTCGCTGGCGGCCAGTGCCGCCATGATTAGGCGATGCTCGTCGAGCGACTGCTGCAAGCGTCCCTCGAGGGACAAGGAGTGCAGGCGGGACAACTTCAGGACCTTGCGCAAATCCTGGATCACCGACAGCAGCCAGCGGTTGCCGGACAATTCCTGAATGCGCTTGTGAAATTCCTGGTTGGCTTCGAAAAAAGCGTCGATCCGGCCGTCGCGGGCGGCGGCTTCGAGGCAGGCATGAATGTCCTGCAGGCCGGCAATATCGGCAGGCTTGGCATTCTTGACCGCTTCAGCGGCGCAGCGGCCTTCCAGCATCGCCATCAGCGGGAAGATGTCGTCGAGATCCTGCCGGGAAATTTCGGTGACATAGCAACCACGGCGTGGGCGCAACTCGACCAGTCCTTCCGACGCCAGCACCTTGAGGGCCTCGCGCAGCGGCGTGCGCGAAATGCCGTACTGTTCGGCGAGCTTCTGCTCGTCGATCCAGGTGCCGGGGGTGAGTTCGTGGGCGAAGATGCGCTGGCGCAGTCTTTCGGCAACTTCCTGGTAGAGCGCGGTGGGTGCGATACGGTTCATGATTTCTAAGTGTGGTCTCGGCAGGCAAGATCAATGCGTAGCTGACTTGCTTCCATAATTATGGATACAGTATTATGTGGGCCTTGGTATGTCAAGCTAGGTCCAAAAGCGTAGAATTTTGAATTCTGCATCATCGGCCTGAAAAAATCGAATTGTCGAGGGGTGTGCGTCATGTCTGAAAAGTTCTTTGATTCCAATAACCTGGATGCCTGGGAGAAGGCGGCTGCCAAGCAGTCTCCGGGCGGCGATGTGAACAACCTGGTCTGGAACACCCCCGAGGGGTTGGCCGTCAAGGCGCTGTATACGAAGAAGGACACCGAAAACCTCGAGTTCGCCGATACCCTGCCCGGCGTGGCACCTTTCCTGCGCGGTCCGCAACCGACCATGTATGCCGTCAAACCTTGGACCATCCGTCAGTACGCCGGGTTCTCCACCGCCGAGGCTTCCAATGCGTTCTACCGCAAGGCGCTGGCCGCCGGCGGCCAAGGCGTTTCCGTTGCTTTCGACCTCGCTACCCATCGTGGCTACGACTCGGACAACGTGCGCGTTACCGGCGACGTCGGCAAGGCCGGTGTGGCGATCGATTCAGTCGAAGACATGAAGATCCTGTTCGACGGCATCCCGCTCGACAAGATTTCCGTGTCGATGACCATGAATGGCGCCGTGCTGCCCATCCTCGCCGGCTACATCGTCGCCGCCGAAGAGCAAGGCGTGTCGCAGGCCCAGCTGTCCGGCACCATCCAGAACGACATCCTCAAAGAGTTCATGGTGCGGAACACCTATATCTATCCGCCCAAGCCGTCGATGAAGATCATCGCCGACATCTTCGCCTACACGGCGCAGAACATGCCGAAATTCAACTCGATCTCGATTTCGGGCTATCACATCCAGGAAGCCGGCGCCAACCAGGCCATCGAACTGGCCTTCACGCTGGCCGACGGCATGGAATACGTGCGTACCGGCATCGCGTCGGGCATGGACGTCGACACCTTCGCCGGCCGCCTGTCCTTCTTCTGGGCGGTGGGCATGAATTTCTATCTTGAAATCGCCAAGATGCGCGCTGCGCGCCTGCTGTGGCACCGCATCATGTCCGGCTTCAATGCCAAGAGCCCGAAGTCGATGATGCTGCGTACGCACAGCCAGACCTCCGGCTGGTCGCTGACCGAGCAGGATCCCTACAACAACGTCGTGCGCACCACCATCGAAGCGATGGCCGCGGTATTCGGCGGTACCCAGTCGCTGCACACCAACGCGCTCGACGAAGCCATCGCGCTGCCCACCGAGTTCTCGGCGCGTATCGCCCGCAACACCCAGCTCATCATCCAGGAAGAAACCCACATCACCAACGTGATCGACCCGTGGGCCGGTTCCTACATGATGGAAAAGCTGACCCAGGACATGGCCGACAAGGCGTGGGGCATCATCCAGGAAATCGAAGCCATGGGCGGCATGACCAAGGCCGTCGAATCGGGCTGGGCCAAGATGCAGGTCGAAACCTGCGCCGCCGACAAGCAGGCGCGCATCGACTCGGGCAAGGACGTCATCGTCGGCGTCAACAAGTACAAGCTGGCCAAGGAAGACGCAATCGACATCCTCGATATCGACAACCACGCCGTACGTGATGCCCAAATTGCCCGCCTAAAGCAAATCCGTGCCACCCGCGACAGCGCCGCCGTCAATGCTGCCCTGGAGGCACTGACCAAGGCCGCCGAGACCGGCGAAGGCAACCTGCTCGACCTGACCGTCAAGGCAGTGCGCCTGCGTGCCACGGTCGGCGAAGTGTCCGATGCGCTGGAAAAGGTCTTCGGCCGTTTCCGCGCCAACAACCAGACTATTTCGGGTGTTTACGGAGGCGTTGTGGAAGGTCAGGAAAGCTGGGAGCAGATCAAGGCCGATGTCGCCAAGTTCGCCGAAGAAGAAGGCCGTCGCCCGCGGATCATGATCGCCAAGCTCGGCCAGGACGGCCATGACCGTGGCGCCAAAGTTGTCGCCACCGCCTACGCCGACCTCGGTTTCGACATCGACATGGGCCCGCTCTTCCAGACCCCGGAAGAAGCTGCCCGCCAGGCCGTCGAGAACGACGTGCATGCCATCGGCTGCTCGTCGCTCGCCGCGGGCCACAAGACGCTGGTACCGCAGATCATCCAGTCGCTGAAGGCACAAGGCGCCGACGACATCATCGTCTTCGCCGGCGGTGTGATTCCGGCGCAGGACTACGATGCCCTCTACGCCGCCGGTGCCAAGGCCATCTTCGGTCCGGGCACCCGGATTGAGGATTCGGCCAAGCGCGTGCTGGAAGAAATCCGCAAGGCACGTTCCTGATCGTCGACCGGAAGGCACCCTTGGCGCAGATCGAACTCTCCCCGGAGCAGCTGGACTACCTGATTGACCAGGTCAACCTGGCGACCTTGCTCAAGCCCCGCTGCTGGGGGGAGAGCAGCCGCGTGGTGCTGGGTAGCAATGTGCATCTGGCCAACACCTTGCTCAACACGTCCAGCGGCATGATCGTGATCGGCGACGACGTCTTTTTTGGTCACAACGTCTGCTTGCTGACCGGAACCCACGACTACCGGAAAAAGGGGGCTGCTCGCCATGCTGCCGTACCCGAGTCGGGGCGGGATATCTATATCGGCAACGGCACCTGGGTCGCTTCCGGCGTGACGATACTCGGCCCGTGCCGGATTGGCGAGAATGCCGTGATTGCCGCGGCATCCTTGCTGACCGAGGGGGATTATCCGGGCGGCTATATCTACGCGGGGTCTCCGGCCAAGGCAATAAAGGCCATCGATTTCGACGACGCTGCAGAATAAGAACGATGAACAGCTCGGCTCGCCTTTTCGCGCATGATCAAGAACTGATGACCGGTGTCCTGGCCGGTCAGCGGCGGGCGCTCGCCAAGGCCATCACCTTGATCGAATCGACGCGGGCCGATCATCAGCAGCGGGCGCAGCACTTGCTGAATGCCCTGCTGCCGCATACCGGCCGGGCAGTTCGCATCGGCATCTCCGGTGTGCCGGGGGCGGGCAAGTCCACCTTTATCGAAGCGCTCGGCGTCTGGCTGATCGAACAAGGCAAGAAGCTGGCCGTGCTGGCCATCGACCCCTCGTCGTCGGTCACCGGCGGCTCCATCCTTGGCGACAAGACGCGCATGGAACTGTTGAGCCAGCGCGAGGAAGCCTTCATCCGTCCCAGCCCGTCGGCCGGT
>DATGXM010000194.1:0-3106 GCA_035298985.1 Azonexus sp.
AAAGCCGGTCTGCCGCCGGGGACACTCGTTCATATCGGCGAAATAAAGACCCCCCGCACCGCTTTTTCGGTCATCGATTTCGACGAGCAAGGTCTGCAGGAACGCCAGCTGCCCGACCCCGCCGCCCTGGCCAAGCAGCACCGGCAGCACGCCACGCGCTGGGTCAACGTTTATGGCGCCAGCAGTCCGACCGATCTGGCCGCCATCGGCACCGCCTTCGGCCTTCACCCGCTGGTCCAGGAAGACATCCTCAACACGGCCCAGCGGCAAAAGCTCGACAGCTACGAGGACTATCTCTACCTCGTCCTCCACCGCTACGAACTGCAGGCCAATTCGCTCGGCCTGGTCCAGGACCAGATCAGCCTGGTCATCGGTCGCGACTACGTCCTGACCTTCCAGGAACGTCCGTCCCAAACTTTCGAGCCGATCCGTCAGCGCCTGCGCAGCGGGCACGGTAGCCTGCGCAAAGGCGGCGTGGACATGCTGGCCTACTCGCTGATCGACACCGTCGTCGACAGCTATTTCGGCGTCATCGAACAACTCAACGACTACGCTGAAAACCTGGAAGACAAGATACTAGGCCGCCCCGGGCCGGGCACGCTGGAGGGCATCCATCAGTTCAAGCGTAGCGTTTCTCAGTTGCGGCGCAACCTGCACCCGCTGCGCGAAGTCCTGGGCACCCTGCATCGCGATGCCGGCGATTTCTTCAGGGCCGACATCCAGCTTTATATCCGCGATGTCTATGACCACACCGTGCACATTCTCGAGTCGCTGGAAGACCTGCGCGACCTCGCCACCGGCCTGCTTGACGTCTACCTGTCGACGGTCAGCCACCGGGTCAATCTCGAAGTCCGGGCCCTGACCGTGGTCGCCACGATATTCATGCCGGCAACGCTGATCGCCGGCATCTTCGGCATGAACTTCAAGGAAATGCCCTGGCTCGCCAACCCCGAGGGCTTTAACTACGCGCTGAGCCTGATGGGTCTGATCGCCGTCGTCATGCTCCTGCTATTCTGGCGTCGGCGTCACATCTAGGCTCTAGGCCTTCCGCCCATCCAGCCAGACGCACAGTCCCTGTGCATTCAGTTCCAGATCGGTCGCCCAGATATCGAGCAAGGTCGAATCCGGCAACTGGCAGCCGTGCTTGCGAATTTCGGCCAGCAGATAGTCGGCCATGCCCTGCTTTATACGGGCATGCCGCTGTTCGCCGGAATCCTGTTCCGCCAGCGCCAGGTCGACCAACACGTCGAGATGCCGCAGCAGCGCGCCGCCCTGGGCCTGAACCTCGGGTACCCGGCTATAGTGGGTCAAATACATGGCCTCCGGCTGCAGAGCCATCAGGCGCTGGATCGAATGACGCATTTCCTCCGGCTCGAACTGCGTCGGCGTGGTCGTCGGAAAGATGAATTGCCGCCCATCGACATCCAGCTCGCGATAGGACAAGCCGAACATGTCGCCGGTAAATATCCCGTTCGCCTTCTTGTCGACAATGCAGATATGGTGACGGGCATGCCCCGGCGTATCCAGGCACAGCAATTCGCGCCCGTTCAACGACACGACGTGACCATCGGGCGCCTCGATGATGCGCTCGGCAGGGATGGGCAGGATTTCGCCATAGACGCGCGCCACGTATTCGGCGCCATAGACCGCCGTAACCCCGGCCACAAGTTTCGACGGCTCGGCCATATGGCGAGCACCGCGCGGATGGACGACCAGCCGGGCATTCGGAAAAGCCTGCATCAGGCTGCCGGCCCCGCCGGCGTGATCGAGATGGATATGGGTCAGGATCACGTAATCGACCGCCCTCTCATCCAGGCCCAGTTTACGCAGCGCAGCCAGGGCATTCGGTAGCGCATCGTTACTGCCGGTATCGATGAACGCCACCCGCCCGCCCTCGACCACCATGTGAATGGCCGCCAGGATAGGACGCACATAGCCGGCATCGAAAGCGACGATGCCGTTCCCGTAATCTCTCCAGTCAAACATTTCCATACTCCAGCGTATTGTCGCCCCGGATTATACTTGCCCATCCCAACGCGAACGGAACACCATGACTCACTTTCTGGCCGACGACGGCGCCAAAATCCACGTCAAGATCTCCGGCGAAGGCTCGCCCGTCATCATGCTGCACGGCTGGACTTCCAGCCACCAGGAATGGTTCCCTTTTCTCTCGACACTTAACGCCAGGCATCGGGTTTATCGCTGGGACGCCCGAGGGCATGGCGGTCACCAGTTCGATGGGAAGACAGCGCCTACCGCCGAGCGCATGGCCCGCGACTTGGCCAATCTCATTGCCCATTTCGAAATCGAAAAAGCAACGGTCGTCGGCCACTCAATGGGAGCCTTGACCCTGTGGCAATACATCCGTGATTTCGGAACCGGAAAACTGGCCAGAGCTTGTTTCATCGACCAGTCGCCCAAATTGCTCACCGACGACACCTGGCCTCACGGCATCTATGGCAATTTCGACGAGCGAAAATCGCAGGAAATGATGTCCTGGCTGCACGACGACTTTGCCGAAGCCGTCCTGAAACTGACGGCCTTCGGCTTGAACACCCGCGCCACAGAAAAATATCTGGCTGGCGCCAGCGGTTGGGAAAAATCCCGAACCGCACTACGCGCCCAAAACCCCGGCCCGCTCATCGACTGCTGGGCCAGCCTGACGGCGGCCGACTATCGGGATGTGCTAGCAAAAATCGACATCCCGTCCATGTTGGTCTACGGCGGCGAAAGCAACTTTTACGATCAGGACACAGCTCGCTACGTCGCCAACCAGATTCCCAACGCCATCCTGCACATCTACGAAGGGACCGATCATTCGCCCCATCAATGGCAACGCGAACGCTTCGCGCAAGACCTCATGGCCTTTGTCGACCAATCAAGCTAGGTTTTCGACAGCTAAGACAGCGACGATCGTCCGGACACAAGCGACTGACGACAGTTTGGTTTGTGACATAGCGCGCCGCTGACCTGCCTGATTTCTTCGGACCACTCATTCCTGGAGAACGGCCTCCGGTTCGGTGGTTGATAAACAGGATTTCTTGAACGCTGCCGGCGTCCGGTTGCCCAGACTCGAATGCGGGCGGACCTCATTGTAATGCCGGCG
>DATGXM010000195.1:0-8999 GCA_035298985.1 Azonexus sp.
TTTTCACGTCCCGCCACGAGACGATCAGCGGACCGCCGGCCCAGGCTTCGCCGGCGAGCACGTCGTCGTATTCGTGCACCACGCCATCCTCGTCCTCGATGTTGCGGCGGACGATGAATTCGTCGGGGTAGACGATGATGCCGACCCAGTCACGATAGGCGCCCAGTCCCAGGTTGAGGATGGGCAGGCAGCCCTGGGCGGCGATGGCGACGCAGATTTCGTCGGTCAGCTGCAGTCCGCCGGCAGCGGTGAATTCCTTGCTGTCGAGAAAGCTTTCCGCCAGGCTCCTGAGCCGCTGCTGTTCATCGCCGCCGAGGGCGTCGAGGAAGGGCATCGACGTGACGATGGCCGCCCACAAGGAGTCGGGAATCCGCGGCGCTTTCCTGCCGCGCAAACGGTCGAGCAAGCCGATCATCGCTTCATGGTCAGCCAGATGCCGGTGAAGATCAAGGCGATGCCGAGATAGTGGTACCAGAACGGAATTTCGCCAAGGAACAGGAAGGAGAGCAGGGTACCGAACACCGGCATCAGGTGGATGAACAGGCTGGCCTTGTTGGCACCGACTTCGGCGACTCCCCGGTTGTAGAAGATGTAGCCGACGAAGCTGGGGAAGATGCCGACGTAGGCGAGGGCGGCCAGCGATCCGGCATGCAGGTTGATGAACTTGCCCTGCGCCAGTTCCCAGGCGTAGGCCGGGGCCAGCGTGGCCAGGCCGATGGCGACCGTGGTGCCGAGCATCAGCATGGGATGCACGCCGGCCGGCCGCCAGGCGAGGGCGACGGTATAGATCGCCCAATCGAGCACCGCCACCAGCATCCAGACGTCGCCGACATTCAGGTTGAGGTGGGCCAGCACGGCAAGGTCGCCGTGCGACACGATGGTCAGCGCCCCGCTCAGCGAAATGAGGACGCCGATGGCCTCGGGCCGCCGCAGGTGCTTGCCGAGGAAAGCCCAGGAGATGGCGATGGTGGCGATCGGCACGAAGGAATTGAGCAGCGCGGCGTTGGTCGCCGTGGTGTTCTGCAGGGCCAGATAGGCGAAGGTGTTGTAGCCGCCGACGCCCAGCACGCCGAGCACGAGCAGCGGCTTCCAGCCCTTCTTCAGCAGCGGCCACTGTTTCTTGAGGTGGGGCAGGGCCAGCGGCAGGATGAGCCCGAAAGCGATCAGCCAGCGCCAGAAGGCGAAACTCAGCGGCGGAATGTCGCCGCGCGCGCCGCGGCCGATGACCATGTTGCCCGACCAGAACAGCACGGTCAGGATCAGCAGCAGGTAGGGGTTGGCAAACAGTTTTTTCATGGTCGGCCGATTATGCCTGAAGGGCCGGCGCGTCAAGACAGGCTTCGATATTCAGCAAATTGCCACTAGGGAAGACCCGAGGGCGGAATGTGCGCGAGTCGGCATGGAGTGCGATGCGATCGGTCTTATAATTACGGCCTATGGTTTCCGTCGTCCATTCCGTCGCCGCGCTGAGCGATTTCGAACAGTTCCTCGCCACCCTGAGCGAGGGGCTTCCAGCTGCTGATGCCGAACGTTTGAAGGGCGCTGTCGAATATGCCTGGGAGACTTACGGCGAGCGTACCCTGGGCAGCGGCGAGCGTATCTGGTCGCATGCGCTGGGCATGGCAGTCATCATCGCCGGCCTCAAGCTCGATGTTGAATCGCGCATCGCGGCGGTGCTCTTCGCCATCCCTTCGCATGACGAACATGGCATCGCCCGCATCGAGGAGCGTTTCGGCAAGCCGGCGGCGCATCTGGTGCATGGCATTTCGCGCCTGAACAAGCTGCGGCCGATCACCAAGGGCTTCGTGGCAACCAATATCGAAGCCGGCGAAGTCAATCCGACCGAAATGAAGGCGCAGGTCGAAGTGCTGCGCAAGATGCTGCTCGCCATGGTCGAGGACATCCGCGTCGTGTTGCTGCGCCTGGCCAGCCGGACGCAGACCCTGCGCTTCTATGCCGCCAATCCGGACGAATTGCGCGTGCAGGTGGCGCGCGAAACGCTGGAACTGTATTCGCCGCTGGCCAACCGCCTGGGCGTCTGGGAACTGAAGTGGGAACTGGAGGACTTGTCCTTCCGCTTCATCCATCCCGACGTCTATAAAAAAATCGCCAAGATGCTCGACGAGAAGCGCAGCGAGCGCGAGCAGTTCATCGTCGATGCGGTGACCAAGGTACGCCAGGAACTGGAAGCGGCCGGGGTCATGGGCGCCGAGATATACGGCCGGCCGAAGCACATCTACAGCATCTGGAACAAGATGCGGAAGAAGGATGTCGAGTTCTCCGAGGTCTATGACGTGCGCGCCCTGCGCATCATCGTCGACGACCTGAAGGACTGCTACACCGCGCTCGGCATCGTGCACAACCTGTGGCTGCCGATCCCCAAGGAATTCGACGACTACATCTCCAATCCCAAGGGCAACTACTACCGCTCGCTGCACACTGCAGTGCGCTGTCCGGACGGGCGCAGCCTGGAAGTCCAGATCCGCACCTGGGACATGCACAAACACGCCGAACTCGGCGTCGCCGCCCATTGGCGCTACAAGGAAGGTACCAAGCGCAGCGCCGAGGACGACTACGACGAGAAGATCGCCTGGCTGCGCCAGCTGCTGACCTGGAAGGACGAAGTCGCTGACAGCTCGGACTGGGTCAAGCACTACAAGCAGGCGGCGCTCGACGAGACCATCTACGTCATCACGCCGCAGGGCAAGGTCGTCGACCTGCCGGCCGGCGCGACGCCGGTCGATTTCGCCTACCGCGTGCATACCGATCTCGGTCATCGTTGTCGTGGTGCCAAGGTGGGCGGACAACTGGTTCCGCTCAACACGGCGCTGGAGACCGGGCAGGAAGTCGAAATCCTCACCGCCAAGGTCGGCGGCCCGTCGCGCGACTGGCTGAACCCGTCGCTCGGCTACATCCATACCAAGAGCGCCCGGGTCAAGGTGCGCGCCTGGTTCTCCAACCTGGCGCTGGAAGAAACGCTGGCCGAAGGCCGCGGGCTGATCGGCAAGGAGTTGCAGCGCGCCGGGCAGACCGGGGCCAATATCGAGGAGCTGGCGCACAAGCTGGGCTTCGCCAAGGCCGACGATCTGTACATCGCGGCGGCGCGCGGCGACCTCAACCAGCGGCAGTTCCAGGCCGTGGCCAAGGGCGGCGACCTGCTCGCCGAAACGCAGCTGCCTGACGCCGTGGTGGCCAAGCCCCCCAAGCCGGTCGAAGGCAACCAGGGCATCCTGATCGTCGGCGTCGACAAGCTGCTCACCCAGCTCGCCCGCTGCTGCAAGCCGGCGCCGCCGGACGAAATCCAGGGCTTCATCACGCGCGGCAAGGGCATCTCCATCCACCGCATGGACTGCCCCAATTTTGCCAACCTGGCGGCGCTGCATCCGGAACGCGTCATCGAGACCGACTGGGGCGTGCAGACCACCGGCGTTTTCGCCTGCGACGTGGTGGTCGATGCGCACGACCGGCAGGGGCTGCTGCGCGACATTTCGGAAATCTTCACCCGCGAGAGGCTCAATGTCGTCGGCGTCAATACCCAGTCCAAGCAGGGCAAGGCGCACATGAGCTTCACCGTCGAGGTCACCAACCTGCAGCAGTTGCAGCGCACGCTGACGCTGGTCCACGAAGTCGAAGGCGTAGTCGGCGTCCGCCGCGCCTGATCACCGGAGAGACCGCATGAAAGGCCACTTCGCCGCCATCGCCCTGATCGTCATCGGCGCCATCGCGCTGGGTGTCAATCTCGACCTGTTTGAACTCGACCTGGTCGCCCTGATCCGGAAATGGTGGCCGCTGGCCTTGATCGCTCTCGGCGTCGGCCTCTTCCTGACGCCGGACGATCGCTCCCGCCAGTCCTGAGCGGCCGGCAACCTGATAGCCGGCGTATAGCCCGGCCGGTGCGACCGGCTTGGCCGGGAAGTCGTTCATGCCGGCCGGCAGGCCGCTGGCGCCATCCTCGACTAAGGCGTTCGCCGTCATGGCGATGTTGGGTAGCTCCCCTCCCGGTGGTCCGCGGTGATGTCCTCGGAAAAAATCACGATGCCGCCGACCGTGCCGGCGGCCGTCCGCCATGGCCGGATCTCCCAGCGTATCCAGTGTTCGCTGCCGTCCGCCCGCAGGAAGCGGTCGTTGTCCCCGGTCAGCACCGCGCCAGCCATGCCGCGCTGGTGTGTCTGTCGCCAGGATTCGGGTATTTCGGGGAAAATGTCATAGTGGCTGCGGCCGATCAGCTGCTGTGTACCCAGCCTGTAATCTTCCATCCAGCGCCGGCTGACGGCCAGATAGCGCATGTCGCAGTCGAACATGGCGAGAGCCGCTGGCGCGTGCTCGATGAACAGGCGCAGTTGCTCGCGGCTTTCGTGCAAGGCGGCCAGGGCATTCTCGGCCCGCTGGCGGGCTGTATTGGCGTCCTGCATCTGATTGAGGACGGCGAGGCGGGCCAGGCGCTGCCGTTCCATTTCGCTGGCCTGGATGGCGGCCAGGGCCTGCTCGGTCTTCCGGCGTTCGGTCAGGTCCACCACGAAGGCGATGCGGTTGACCGGCCAGCCGTCGCCATCTCGGATCACGGTGACGTCGAGCATGACCGGAAAGCGGCTGCCGTCCTTGCACAGGTTCTCGCTCTCGAATTGGCCGTGCGAGCTGCGGTCCATGCCGGCCATCTGCTGTCGCAACGCTTCACGTAGTTCGGCCGGAAAGAGCAGGGCGAACGGCTGGCCCTGCAGTTCTTCCGGCGTGTAGCCGCGTTGCCGGGCGAAAGCCGGATTGACCGCGACCAGGGTGTTGGCTCGCGCATCGGAAATGGCCAGGCAGGTCTGGCCATGGTCGAAGGCTTCGCCCCACAGCCGCAGGCGCGCTTCCAGCTGGCGGCGCTGGCTGATGTCATGGTGCATGCCGATAAAGCCGAGCGGCTTGCCATGGCCGTCGACAATGCAGTTGTCGCTGGTTTCCGCCCAGAATTGGCGGCCGCTCTTGTGGCGGAAGCGGATTTCACGGATGTCGGCCTTGGGCTTCCGGGCGTCGCCCTGTGTCTGCTGTTCGCTTGCCGCATGGTCGGCCGGGTTTGCATAGAGGAAGCTGACGGTGCGCCCCATGACCTCATCGGCGGAATAGCCGAACAGCCGGCTGAAGGCCGGATTGACCTGCCGGATACGCCGCCCGGTGTCGGTAAATACCGCGGCATCAAGCATGCCGTCGAAAATGGCATGGAAACGGGCTTCGCTGTCGGCCAGCGCGGTCTGCGCCGCTTGGAGGCGCAATCGCGCGGCATTGATTTCGGCGATTTCCGCCTGTGGCCCGGCGTGCCCGGGCGTCTCGACCAGGGCGTCGACGGCCCGTACCAGCCGGCGGGCCGAGGACAGCGCGCTCCAGGCGCCGATCACCGTCGCCGCGAGCAGGCCCAGGCTAAGCGTGAGCGCCGCCTCGAAAACCGGCTTGCGGCGCGCGCTGCGCGGGATGTCGAGAACGACAGACCAGGAGGACAGGGTGGAAGGGACTGTCAGGCGGTCCCCGGGAACGACGTCGCGCAAGGCGACGAAACCGTCTGGGGCATGTTCAGCGATCGTCTCGCCGCGGCCGTCCTGCAGGCTGATCGCCCAGCCGGCGGGCAGCGGCAGCTGGCCGATGCTGTCCTGGAAGCGGCGGATTTCAATGACGCCGAGCAGGACGAAGGTCGGCTTACCCTGGCGCAATGCGGGAACGGCCACGGCGACCAGCGGGGTGTTGGCCAGCGGGCCGAGGACAATGTCGCCGACGGCTGGACGCAGAGTGTCGAGGGCGGCGCGTGCCGCCCCCTGGCCGCGCGGTTGCGGCAGGTTGGGCAACGGAGCGCCGAAGGGCGCGCGCGTATTGAACAGCATCCGGATCGGTTCGCCGCTACTGGCCAGGATGACGTGACTATCGAGGCTTTGCTGGAAGCCGCGGGCCTCGCGGTAAAGCACTGGCCATTGCGCCGGATCGTCGAGCAGCGGGGATGCGGCGAGCATGCTGAGGGCGGCGATATGCGCCTGCAGGCGCTGATCTACGCTGGCGGCAAGGTTCTGCGCAATACGCAGGGCTTGGGCTTTCTGCTCTTCGCCCTGGGTTGAGGCGCTGTCGTAGGCCAGCCAGCTGGAGAGCAGCAGCAGGGGTAGCAGACAAAGCCAGATCTGGCGGACCAGGAAGGTGTGGAGCGGGATGCCGGGAACTACCGTCGGCGTCGATGCCGTCATCGGGGCTGTCCCGTCTCCGTCGGGTCGGCGAAAGTCAGGTCGAAGGGGGCTTCCTTGCCCAGTTCGCGATACAGGTCGTTGATCTGGCGCTTGAGGGCGATCATCTGGATTTCGCGGCCGACCGAGGCGGCGTTGAAGCGTTCCAGTTCGATATTGTTGCGGCGCAGTTCCAGTTCGTCATTGCGGCGGGCGGTGATGTCGCGCGATAGCACGACGAAATGCTGGCGCGGGCTGCCATGCCGCGCCTTGCGGGCGACCGACAGCTCGAAGTGGTGCACCCCGTCGGCCAATTGCAGGGAGATGGTCCGGCCGTAGTCGGCACCGCTTTCACCAGCACCGGCCAGGGCCAGCCGGACGGTCTGTGCCGCTTCGGCGGGCAGGATCTCGTCGATCCGGCGACCGACCAGTTCGGTGGGCGGCGCGGCCAGCAGATTGACTGCGGTAGCCTCGACCTTGACATAGCACCCGGCCTCGTCGAGTTCGAACAGCAGGTCGGGAATGGCATGCAGCGTGGCGGTGAGGTCGTCGGTCAGCTGCTTGACCTCGTCCTGCGCCCGTTTGCTCTCCGTGATGTCCAGCGAGATGCGACAGATGTAGCGGATGTCGCCGGCCTTGCCGAGCACCGGGAACATGTGCGACATGTAGGTGCGCTCCTCGCCACGCACCGGCACGATTTCCTCGACGGAATGGCGCTGGCCGCTACGCAGGACCCGTTCGTCGTTGGCCTGGAAGCGACGGGCGGTGTCCACTGGATAGAGATCGAAGTCGGTCTTGCCGATGATGTCGGCTTCGCTGAGCTGGTGGATGTCCTGCAGCCTGGGATTGGCCAGGGTGTAGCGGCCATCCGGCGTCTTCAGCGACAGTGCCGACGGTGAATGGTGGATTATGGCGCTCAGGCGTTCGTCACGGTCGCGCAGCTGTGCTTCGAGGGCACTGCGCTCGGTGATGTCGCGGGATATGCCGAAAATGCCGATCACGCGGCCATCTGCGCCGTGCAGCGGGCCTTTGGTGGCGAGGAAGACCTTGGCGCCGCCCGGCGTGGTCAGGCGTTCCTCCGCGGTGAAGGTGATGTTTTTCTCGATGACGGTGCGGCCGGCGGCAAGCAGCATGTCGGCCTGCTCGGGCGGAAAAAGGGCGTGGTCAGTGCGGCCCAGTACCTCGGCGGCCGGCTTGCCGACGAATTGGCTGGCGGCACGGTTGAACAGGATGTAGCGCCCGTCGCAATCCTTGGCGAACATGGCGTCGTCGGAGCCTTCGGCGATGGCTTCGATCAACTGCTGTGTGCGCAGGCGCTCTTCGTACAGCGCCTGCTGGCGAATCCGCTGGCCATGCAGCCGGCCGAGCAGGCGCCGGACCAGCACGAAAAGCAGGGTGGACGTCACCGCTACGAACAGCCAGCCCTTGAGGATGCTGGCCCACACGATGGTGGCCGGGTCGGTAAACAGAACCGGCAGGGCCTGGTCCGAAAACAGGATCCACAAGGCGGCGAACAGCGCGTAGGTGAGCGCCAGGCGCAGCGCCTCCGGCGTACCGGAATAGGGAGCGGCTTGCGTCATGCAGCGAAAGTGGTGCGCAAGAGCAGAAAAGCCATATTTGCCAGCTGCCCATCATGGTGTTGAATTTATTACTTTAACGTAGCCAGCGATTTGGTCAAGCGGCTTCGCTGGCGCCCCCGGTGAGCGACTGTCCGGCGGTAAGCAGGGGCGGACGGCGCGGTGCCGCCCTGGCAGCGGACTACTCCGCCAGGTTTTCGATCAGGACGAACAGCCGGCGGTAGAAGTCGCCGTCGGCGATGGTTTCCTCGCCGACCTTGACCAGGGAGTTCTTGTCGGTCGGCCAGGGCACCGAGATCGAGCCCAGGCCGCTGACCGACAGGCCGGTGCTGCTGCCGCCGGCCTTCAGCTCGTAGCGGGTTTGCAGGGCGTTGGCGTAGATGGTCGTATCGCGGCCGGTGCCCATGCAGGTCAGCGTGATGCGCAGCTGCACCTGCTGCTCGGCTTGCGGCTGGAAGAACTTGGAGCCGCGGATGTTGCTCGGCACCGAGGCATCCACTTCGTAGGCCTGGCTGAGCAGGGCGCGCTTGCCATATTCACAGAGAACGAGCGGCGGCAGGTCGCTGTGGTACTGGAAGGGCGTCTCGGCGTCGAAGGTTTCCAGCCGATAGACCGGCGCCGGAGCCGTGGAGCAGCCGGCAACGACCAGCAGCGTGGCGACGGCGGACAGGCGGATAAGGCTGGAGCGGAACATCGGGCGATGGTAGAAATGCGGGTGGCTATCTTAACGCGCCACACCGCATTTGGCTGACTGAAACGTTTCAGACGCTGCCCAGCGTGACCATCAGTTCGCCCTGGGCATTGTGCGGCTTGCTGCGCGGCGAGCGGCGGCGCTGGTACACGCCCTGGCTGTTCATTTCCCAGCCCTGCTGGTTGTCGGCCAGGTAGAACTTCAGGCCTTCGGTGATGACGCGGCGCTTCAGCTTGGGATCGAGGATGGGGAAGGCCAGCTCGATGCGCTTGAAGAAATTGCGTTCCATCCAGTCAGCGCTGGACAGGTAGACGGTTTCCTTGCCGCCGGCCAGGAAATAGAAAATGCGGTGGTGTTCGAGGAAGCGGCCGATGATGGAGCGGACGCGGATGTTGTCGGACAGCCCCTTGACCCCTGGGCGCAGGGCACAGACGCCACGCACAATGAGGTCGATGTCGACGCCGGCCTGCGAGGCCTGGTAGAGGGCGTCGATCACTTCCGGTTCGAGCAGTGAATTCATCTTGGCGACGATGCGTGCCTTGCCGCCGGCCC